>JAFECN010000113.1 GCA_018242145.1 Pseudomonadota bacterium | reverse complement strand
TTTGGAACAAGATTCGGCAAAGTGAAGTCTATCCATCAGGTAGTTCTCTCTTGAGCCAACTCTTGTGAATCCATGAACCCTTCGATCCAAGACAAGATCTATCCTGTCACAAAGATCGCCATGATCGTCGATCTCCTCGCCAAGGAAGGTATTTCCACCGAGGAAGCGCTGACCGGCCTCTCCCTATCGCCTGAGCAATTGCACCTGACGGCGACAAAGGTTTCGGCGATGCAGGTTCTGCTGTCGTGCCGCAACGCCCTCAAACTCTCGAAGGACCCCAACTTCGCATACCGGGCCAGTTCGAAATTTTGCGTCTCGAGTTATGGGATGTTTGGCTTTGCCGCGCTGAGCAGCCCCAATTTCCGGGAAACGATTGCGTTCTCTGCGGCCTATCACCGGTTGGTGACGCCGCTGGTGCAAGTCGCCTTCCGGGAGGAAAAACGCACGGCCGTCTGGACCATCCAGCCTCTGTCTCTTCCGGAGATCGACGAGCCGCTTTACGAATTCATCGCCAAACTTCATATGGGGGTGCTTCTGTCTTTGCATCGGGAGTTTCTTGGGGCGGCGTTCAAGCCTGCGCTGGTGGCCTATGCGTTGAGGCAACCCCAGGACGACAAGGAAGCGATGGCCTTCTTCGATTGCCCCGTCGTTTATGGCGAGTCCGAGAACAGGTTCATCTTCGATTCCATATGGCTCGACCGGCAACCGGATTTCGGCAACGAGTTCGTCCATACCGAGTTGCGGCAGCGTTGCGATGGCCTGCTCAAGGAATTCGAATTGGGCGTGGGGGTCGCGGGGCACGTGCGCAAGCTTATCCTCTCCAACCTGTCGCGGCCGCTCGACTTCGAATGGGTCGCTGAATGCCTTAGCATGAGCGGACGCAGCCTGCGGCGCAGGCTGCGGGAGGAAGGAACATCCTTCGGGCAGCTTGCCGATGAGGTGCGGAGTCAGGTCGCCATCAAGTATGTCCGCGATACCGGCCTCAGCGTCGAGGATATCGCCTCCGCCGTGGGCTTCAGCGATGCCGCCTCGTTCCGCCACGCGTTCCGCCGCTGGACCAACGCCGCACCGCGCGAATATCGCAAGGCGAAGACGGATACCAAGGTGAAGTCTGGGGAAGGTCCGGCGAGTAAACGTAGCGTCCGCCAGGACCGCTTGGAATCGTAAAGACCGGCACAAAACGGGCCTGCCAGTAGCATCTTCTTTTCCGGCGGATGGCCAGTCTCTCACAACTTTTCGAATCTATTTCAAATTGGCCGGATTTCGCCGGTTTCTGGCCAATGTCACCCTTTTTTGTCATCAGCACCGCGCCAATGATTCGCTGGTGCCGATCTCCTGCGACAACCAACGATTAGCCGCCAGGGATCGGTCGCAGCTTGGGAGGGAGCATGATGTCAAATGAACATAAGGCGGCTTTATCCTCATCCTCGGTCGCCAGTCCGCGCAAATTCAGGTTTGCACGAAATAGAAGCTACGCCAGTGGGGCATCCGATCGGAAAGACTGGCATGTCGCGCTGATCGACGGATCGGACGATGCGATCGTCAGCAGAAGTCTCGATGGTGTCATCCAGAGCTGGAACGATGCCGCGACCCGCCTGTTCGGGTATTCGGCGGATGAAACGATCGGCCAATCGATCGCCATGCTGATCCCGGAGGATCGGCTGGAGGAAGAATTGGCGATCCTGGCGCAAATCCGGCGCGGCAAACGTGTCGGTTGCCTTGAAACGAAACGGCGCCGCAAGGACGGATCGCTGATCGATATCGCGCTGACGACCTCCGTTATTCGTAATGCGGAGGGCGTCATTGTCGGCGCCTCCAAGATCGCCCGCGACATTACGCAGATGCTGATGGCGCAGGAGCAGCAGCGGATTCTCATGTACGAGTTGCGTCATCGGGTGAAGAACCTGTTTGCTCTGGCGGCTGCGATCGTATCGATCAGCGCAAGGTCGGCCGGAAGCGGAAAGGATGTGATCGAAGATATCCGCGCGAGGCTGTCATCGCTCGCGCGCGCGCACGATATGATGATGGCGGACCGGCCGCACGATGCGCAGAACCCGCCAGTCCTGTCGCTTCTCATGCTCATTCATAGGCTTCTTGATCCCTATGCTGCGGCGGACGGTCGGGTTGTGATCGGCGGCAATGACTGCGATGTCGGCGCCAAGGCAGTCCCCTATCTGTCGTTGCTGTTCTATGAGTTGGCCACCAATGCCGCCAAGTTCGGTTCGTTATCGGTCGGGAGCGGGCGGCTCGACGTGAACGTCGTCACCGATGCCGACATGGTTCGCCTCCTCTGGCGGGAAACCGGTGGGCCGGCGCCCTCAACTGACGGGCCTACAGGGTTCGGCAGCCGCCTGGAACAGAGCGTGACATGCGCTTTGAATACGAAAATCGAACGTGATTGGCGCCGGACGGGCCTCGTCGCCGCGATCGCCATCCCCAAGGCGGCCCTGATCGCATGACTATGACGGCATTGGCTCCGCGAGCCACAGCCCCCTTACGCGCGGTTTGCCCGCTGCGGCGCGCCAGCTACTTCGGCGTTCCCGAGAAGGACGCCGATGCAATGGCGATCGCAGGCGCTTTGGGGGTTTCGTACGGCTTGTAGTCCGGCACCTGATCCAGGCGGACGAAGGTGTAACCTTCTTCGAGAAGCGCGGGGACCACGCTGGCGACAAGCGCGGCCGACTGGTGATGGATGCAGTGCATCAGCACCACGCCGCCGTCTTTCCGGCGGATCTCGCGCAAGTACCCCTTGGCGCATGTTTCCGCATCCCAGTGATGATGCCAGCAATCCCAATCCGCGGAGCTCATGATGTAGCCGTCGCGGCTGATCGATATGTCGCCGCCTTCATCCCAGTAGATGGGGCCGACATATTGCTTCAGGACCGGGTCGGCGTTCAGCACGGCCGCGTGTTGCGCGCGCCATGCACCATAGGGCGCGCGGAAATAGAATTTGGCGTTCGCGGGCATGAGCGGCCGAATGTAGTTGTCCACCTCGCGGATCTGATTGATCAGCATTTCGGGGTGGCGGACATAGCGTTTGCCGAGGAAGGCATGCGTGGCGCTGTGGTTGGCGAGCAGATGCCCCTCTGCGGCTATGCGCTTGAGAACTTCGGGATAGGTCCGCGCCATGCGGCCGACGATGAAGAATGTCGCCTTGACGTTGTTCGCCTTCAGCACGTCGAGCACCGCGCGGGTGTTTTCGTTCGGGCCGTCATCGAATGTCAGGGCAATCGTGTGGGTGCCGCGCAGGCCGGAATGGAAGATGTTCTTGGTCTGGAAATAGGCGATGCGGTCCTGCGCCGTCGGCTTGGCATCCCCGGCCCATGCCGCGCCGCAGATCGTGAGCAGCGCGAAAGAACACGCTGCGAGACAACGCATGATTACCATGCCCGACACCCCCTGACCCCTCAGAAATTCTAGTTATTCCAAATCCTTGGCGCAAGGTTTTGGTGCAGCGCTTTAACTATGTCTGCGCGCCCGTTAGAGGCTTGCGGCCTTCTTCGAACTGCTCAGGTTGGACAAACGCACCGGCAGTTCCCGGATGCGGCGGCCCGTGGCGGCGAAGATGGCGTTGACCACCGCGGGCGCGATCGGCGGCACGCCAGGCTCCCCCGCGCCGCCCAACGGCGCATCGCTCTCGACGATGGTGATGTCGATCTGCGGGCAATCGGCGATTCGAATCACCTCGTAGTCGGGAAAGTTCGCCTGCACGACGGCGCCCTTGTCGATGGTGATCGTGCCGTAGAGGGCGGCGCTCAATCCATAGATGATGCCGCCCTCGATTTGCGCTTTCAGGCCATCGGGGTTCACGGCGTTCCCGCAATCCACCGCGCTGACCACACGATCAACTTTCACCGTGCCGTCCGGAGAGACAGTAATCTCCACCACATGGGCCACGATCGTCTGGAAAGATTCGAAGATCGCCACGCCGCGCGCTTTTCCCGGCGCCAGCGGCTGTCCCCAACCTGCTCTGGCGGCCGCGGTTTTTAGGACAGCCCGATGGCGCGGAGCGTCTTTTAACAATGCCAGGCGATAGGCGACGGGATCGGCTTTCGCGGCGTGCGCGAGTTCGTCCACGAACGATTCAATGAAGAACCCGTGCCAGGACGCTTCCACGCTGCGCCAGGGCCCTGTGGGCACATGCGTCTTGACCTGCATCGCACGGATCGCCTGATTGGGTATGCCATAGACGATATGCGCTTCGGGATTGGCGCCTTCGTCCCCCGCATAATCGTTCACCCAGGCAACTGGCATACCTTTGGTGTCGAGGGCGGCACGAAACCGGCTCATCACGTTGGGGCGGTAGTAATCGTGTTGAACATCGTCTTCGCGCGTGAAGATCAGCTTCACGGGCGTGCCGGGAACCGCCATGGCTGTTTTCACGGCATATTCCAGGAAGTTGTAGTGCCCCGGCAAACGCCGGCCGAACGCGCCGCCAAGCGGCCGCAGATGGAATGTCACCTTGTCCAGCGAAAGCCCGGCGACCTCTGCGCAGTAATTGCGCGCGCTGAGACCGTCCTGGGAGCCGGCCCAAACCTCCAGCGTGCCATCCGCCCTGTAGAGCGCGGTCGCGTTCACCGGCTCCATCGCGGCATGCGCGAGATAGGGAACGTGGTAGGTCGCTTCCACAAGCTTGCCCTGCGAAAGTGCGTCTTCGCCCGATCCCGTCTTCAGATCGGATTTCAGGCCGTCCCCGTTCAACGCGCGCACGCGCGTGGCTGTTATGTCCGCGGATGTGACCGTGCCGTTCGAGGCATTGTCGAAAACCGGGTGGAGGGTCGCCGCGCCGTCGCGCGCGCGCCAGAACCGGTCTGCCACCACGATGATGGCGTCGTCCAGTTTGACGATCTTGTGAACACCGCGGCGGTTTGCAACGTCTCCGATGGATACGGCTTTCAGCTTGCCGCCGAAAACCGGCGAAATGCGGACGGCGGCATACATCATGCCCGGCAGCTTCGTATCGAGCCCGTAATCGGTGGTGCCGTTCACTTTCTGCGGAATATCGACGCGCGGAATCGATTTTCCGACCAATGTGTATTGGGATTTCGGCTTCAGCGGAGGATTGGAAGACGGCGAATAAGACGCCGCATCGCCGGCAAGCGCGCCATAGCCGAGGCTTCTGCCGCTTGCCGTGTGCAAAACCTTGTTGTGCGCCGTCGTGCATTCGCTGGCAGGAACATCCCAGCGCGCCGCTGCTGCCTTCACGAGCATTTCGCGCGTGGCGGCACCGGCGACGCGCATGGCGTTGACACCGGTGAAGCGCACCGCCGCGGAGCCGCCGGTGATCTGCGGCGCGTAACCGGCGCCGGGAATGGTGATCTCCGCGGCAACAAAGCGGAATGTGTTCGCGGCGAGCCCCTTCAGCATGGCGGGAACTTGCATGCCGTTGAGCGCGAAGCCTTCGATCATCGCGCCATTGGCAAAATCGGTGTCTGCTGGGGCGGCCTCGGCACGGACCTTGGACCAGTCGGCATCCAACTCCTCCGCGGCCATCTGGGACAGCGCCGTGTAGATGCCGGTGCCCATATCGCAATGCGGCACAACGATGGTGACGGTGTCGTCCTGTCCGATCTTGATCCAGTTGGCGACGAATTTTTCGCCAGGCTTGGCGTCCAGCTTGTCGAGCCGCGCGATGCGGCCGTTCGGCCAGAGCGCATATCCCACCACAAGGGCACCGGCCGCGCCGAGCCCGCCGAACAGGACCATTCTGCGTGTCGCAACCATGGTGCTTATGCCTTTGCGAGATCGCGCACGGCGGCCCGGATGCGTGGGTAGGTCCCGCAGCGGCAGATATTCGTGATGGCGTTGGCAAGATCGTCATCCGTCGGATGGGGATTGGCCTTGAGCAACGCGCTCACCGCCATGATCATGCCGGACTGGCAATAGCCGCATTGCGGCACCTGATGCTCGATCCAGGCCTGTTGAACCGGCGTGAGGCCGTTGGCGCCCAGCCCTTCGATCGTCGTGATCTCCATGCCTTCGACGGAGGATACCGGCGTCACGCAGCTCCGCTGCGCCTCGCCGTTCACATGGACGGTGCAAGCACCGCATTGGGCGATGCCGCAGCCGAACTTCGTGCCGGTAAGACCGATGTCGTCGCGGATGACCCAGAGCAGCGGAGCATCGGGCTCCACATCCAGCTCATGCTCAACGCCGTTTACTTTCAAGCGGATTGTCATCGCCAGCCTCCAGCACCCACCGAGTCCTACCATAGTGCGCCGGATTTGGCATTGCGGATGCCGGCAAAAGGTGGCGCAATGGAGCTTCCATGATCAAGCTGACGTTCTGCCTTCACCGCCTCCCCGGCCTCACCCGCGAAGCCTTTCAGGATTACTGGTTCGACAAGCACGCACCCCTGGTGGCGAAACACAGCAAAGTGTTGCGCATCCGGCGCTATGTGCAGATGCACGCGGCCACACATGCCTTTAACGATGCGATCCGCGCCAGCCGCGGCGCGCCGCAGATGTATGATGGCGTGGCGGAGTTGTGGTGGGATTCGATCGAGGACCTGACGGCGCCCCCAACGCCCGAGACGCAGGCCGCGGGGCTTGCCCTTCTGGAAGACGAGCGCAAGTTCATCGATCTTTCCCGCTCACCGCTGTTCATCGGCGAGGAGAAGGTTATCGTCTCCTAGCGCCGTGTTTCGCCAGATAGCGGCGGGCCAGCGCGATGTTGCGGCGGTTGGATTTGAAGCTGACATCGAACATGTCGCCCAGCACCGGAACTGCGCCCACCACCGTGTCGAGCGCGACATTCCACACCATGCGCGTCTTCACCCATGGCGACAGCCCCAGTTCCGATGCGCGCGAGATCAGATAGAAGCTGATCAGCGCGGACAGGATGTCGCCCGCTATCGGGATCAATCCGATCACGCCGTCGAGGCCGAAGCGCACATTTGTGCCCGGAATGACAAAGCGCGAGTCGAGCAGGTCCGCGATCCATTCCAGTTGCGCGAGTTGCTCTTCCGCCGAGAGCTTCCCGGGCGGAATGATTTCGATGCGATGCGAAACGGTCGTGGGCATAGCCCCGCCTAGCATCCGATAGCGGCGAAAACACGGCGCCTCAGATGTCCGCGTAGCATCGCACTTCGTCCGCCGCGCCGGGCGTGGTGATTGCACCGTCGCGTGCGGGGCCGACATTCTTGGCAAAGCGTGCGAGGGCGCCGGATTTGAAAGCCGGCGTTTTCGGTTTCCAGGCCTTGCGGCGCTCGGCAAGCTCCGCTTCCGAGACTTCGACATCCATCGTGCCCTTGTCGGCGTCGATGGTGATGATGTCGCCGTTCTTCAAGAGGCCGATCGGACCGCCTTCCGCTGCCTCGGGACCGACGTGGCCGACACAGAGACCGCGCGTGCCGCCGGAGAAGCGGCCATCGGTGATGAGCGCGATGTTCTCGACGCCCTGCCCGTACAGTGCCGCCGTGGTGGACAGCATCTCGCGCATGCCGGGGCCGCCCTTGGGCCCTTCATAGCGGATGACGATGACGTCGCCTTCCCTGTATTGGCGCGCCTGAACGGCGGCGAACGCATCTTCCTCGCAGTCGAACACCAAGGCCGGGCCGCGATGCTTGATGTGCTTGAGGCCCGCTATCTTCACGATCGCACCTTCGGGGGCGAGCGTTCCCTTCAGTCCGACCACGCCGCCGGTGGGTGCAAGCGCATGCGCCACGTCTTTCATCACCTTCTGGTCGGGATTGAACGTCACGTCCTTCAGGTTCTCCGCGACGGTCTTGCCGGTGACGGTCATGCAATCGCCATGGAGCAAACCTGCATCGAGCAAGGCCCGCATCAGCATCGGCACGCCGCCCGCTTCCCACATATCCTTCGCGACGTACTGGCCGCCGGGCTTCAAGGACGCGAGATACGGTGTCTTGCGGAAGATCTCGGCCACATCGAACAGGTCGAATTTGATGCCGGCTTCGTTCGCCATCGCGGGCAGATGCAGCGCCGCGTTGGTGGAGCCGCCCGTGGCCGCGACGACCATCGCGGCGTTCTCGAAAGCCTTCCGTGTACAGATCGTCCGGGGACGGATGTTCTGCGCGACAAGGTTCATCACCTGCTCGCCTGCCTTCAGCGCGAAATCGTCGCGGGCGAGAACTTCCGCCGGAGGGCCGGAGGAATATGGCAGCGCCAGGCCGATCGCTTCGGCGACGCAGGCCATGGTGTTGGCGGTGAACTGTCCGCCGCAGGCGCCCGCGCCGGGGCAAGCATGGCGTTCCAGCTCAGTGAGATCGCAGGCCGGCATCTTTCCGGCGGCGAACTGGCCGACGCCTTCGAAGATATCGACAACCGTGACGTCCTTGCCCTTCACGCGGCCCGGCATGATCGAGCCGCCATAGAGGAAGACGCTCGGCACGTTCAGGCGCAACATCGCCATCATCATGCCGGGCAGGCTCTTGTCGCAGCCCGCGATGCCGACCAGCGCATCGTAGCAATGGCCCCGCATCGTGAGTTCGACCGAGTCCGCGATCACTTCGCGCGACACCAATGAGGACTTCATGCCCTCATGCCCCATCGCGATGCCGTCGGTCACGGTGATGGTGCAGAACTCGCGCGGCGTGCCGCCCGCTTCCTTCACGCCCTTCTTGGCGGACTGCGCCTGGCGCATCAGGGCGATGTTGCAGGGCGCGGCTTCGTTCCAGCACGAGGCGACGCCGACGAAGGGGCGATGGATCTCTTCTTCCGTCAGCCCCATCGCATAGTAATAGGAGCGGTGCGGTGCGCGCTCAGGACCCTCGGTGACGTGGCGGGAGGGCAGTTTGGACTTGTCGAACTTTGGCATGGCGATCTCGGATCGTTATCTGAAACTTTCATGCCGCGCCGCAACATTTCACGCAACGGAATTGTTTGTCGATTTTTGCCCTGCGGAATTGCCCAAATTTCAATATCTAGTGGCTGATCAAATTATTCCTACATCTATTTGTTTTGCAAATTGAGGAGGGGTACTCCTCCCCACCCTGCTTCCTCGGTGCAAATCTGGGAAACACCGGAAGAGGCGAAAGACCGTGGGCGAATCACGCACCACACCAATATGATAATAGTCTTAGCCTGCCATTCAAGTTCACAATGACGAAAGGCCCGGATGTCGCCATCCGGGCCTTTGCGTATCAAGCGGGCTGCAAATCCAGCGCGGGATAATCCGTATAGCCGTGCGGCCCGGCCGAATAGAACGTCTTCGCGTCCCATTTGTTGAGCGGCGCGTTTTTCCTGAAGCGAGTCTCAAGATCCGGATTGGCGATGTAGTCTTTGCCCCAGGCGACGGCATCTGCCGCGCCGGATGCGAGCGCGGCCTCGGCGCTTTCCTTCGTGAAGCCTTCATTGGCGGCATAGACGCCGCCAAAGGCTTCCTTCAGTGCGGGGCCGATGCTGTCTGCCGCTTGGTGTTCGCGCGCGCAAAGGAAGGCGAGCTTGCGCTTGCCCAATTCTTTGGCGACGTACGTGAACGTGGCTTTGAGATCGCTGTCGCCCATCGTATGAGAATCCGCGCGCGGCGCCAGATGCATGCCGACGCGATCCGCGCCCCAGACCTCGCATACCGCATCGGCCACTTCGAGCATCAGCCGCGCACGCTTTTCGCGCGAGCCGCCATAAGCATCTGTGCGATGGTTGGTGCTGTCCTGCAGGAACTGGTCGAGCAGATAACCGTTCGCGCCGTGAATCTCCACGCCGTCGAAGCCGGCCTTCTTCGCGTTCTGCGCGCCGTTCTTGTAAGCGGCGATCACGCTTGGAATTTCAGAGGTTTCCAGCGCGCGGGGGACGCCGTAATCGCGTTCGGGGCGCAACAGGCTCACATGGCCCTTCGCCGCGATGGCGCTGGCCGAAACGGGCTGCTTCCCATCGAGAAAATACGGATCGGAAATGCGGCCGACATGCCAAAGCTGCAGGAAGATGTGGCCGCCCTTCTTGTGAACGGCATCGACAATCGGCTTCCAGCCTTCCACCTGCTCGTCCGACCAGATGCCCGGCGTGTTGGGATAGCCCACGCCCATCGGATCGACGGACGTTGCTTCCGTCATGATAAGGCCGGCGCCGGCGCGCTGCGCGTAATACTCGATGGCAAGCGGCGCGGGCACGCGGCTGCCTTCCAGCGCGCGTGTGCGCGTGAGCGGCGCCATCCAGATGCGGTTGGGCAAAGTGAGAGCGCCCACTTGGATGGGATCGAACAGTGTCGGCATTGTGAAATCTCCAGGATAAGGAATAGCGGTTGGAGTGAGTTAAGCACCGCCCTCGGCATTCGCAACCGTGAGACGTCACACAAGCAAAAACCCGGCGGTTTTGCCGCCGGGTTCTCGCGAAAGGTCCTAAACCTTAGTGGCGATAGTAGTGCCAGTGGTGATGGCGGTCGTAATAACCGCGACGATGGTGGCGGTAATAGTGGCGGTGATACGAATGGCAGCCGCTGCTGTTGATGCTGCGGCCGGCCAGACCGCCGATCACGGCGCCTGCGATGGTGCCACCGGCGCTGCCGCCGGAAATCGCGTTACCGACGACACCGCCGCCCACAGCGCCCACGGCCGTTCCCGTGGCGCGACGGCCCTCGCAGCCGGCATTCGCCGCGGTGACCGCGGTGCCGAGCGCCAAGGTGGAAATCGCGACGATCTTTGCGAATCGCGTAAGCATGAAAACTCTCCTCATTTGCCGGATGAACGCCATCCGGTCTTCCCCGTCCGCCTGCATAACGAACCGGTAATAGGAAAGTTCCATTCAGGCGAGCCGCGCAACCGCCTCCTTTAACCGGGCCGCCGTCGCCGCATATTCCGCGCGTTTTTCGCGCTGTTCGGTCAGCACTTCTTCAGGCGCGCGAGAGACGAATTGTTCATT
>JAFECN010000112.1 GCA_018242145.1 Pseudomonadota bacterium | reverse complement strand
AGACTTCTTCATCCTTGCGTCCCGTCGATGCGATCACGCGGTAGCCGAGCTTGGCGAGAATCGCGATGGCGACCGAACCAACACCGCCATTCGCGCCCGTGACAAGGATCGGTCCTTTGTCCGGCGTGACGCCCGCATCTTCCAGCGCCAGAACGCACAGCATCGCGGTATAGCCCGCAGTGCCGATGGCCATCGCTTCGGCCGGAGTGAACTGCTTGGGCAGCGGCACCAGCCACTCGCCCTTCACGCGCGCAACTTCGCTGTAGCCGCCGAAGTGCGTCTCGCTCAGGCCGTAGCCGTTGAGCAAAACCTTGTCGCCGGGTTTGAAATTCGGATTGCTCGACGTTTCCACCACACCCGCAAGATCGATACCCGGAATCATCGGGAATTTGCGCACGACCGGCGAGCGGCCCGTCAGCGCCAGGCCATCCTTGAAATTGACGGTCGAATGCGACACTGCGACAACAACGTCACCCTCCATCAGATCCGTCAGGGAGAGATCGGCGAGTTCGGCTTTTTGTCCCGACTCGTTTTTGGTGATCAGGAAGGCCTTGAATCGATCTTTCATGGAGAGGAGCTTTCGTCGATGGCGGCAGATGGCTTCAAAGCACAGGAATTTGACGCGCGCGTCAAGAAAAACGCATCAGGCCGGTTGCAAGGTTTCCACAAAGCGCAGCGGCGCGCCCTGCGACTCCATCGTCAGCGCATGATCGCGCATCACGGTCTTGCCGCGGATGATGGTGGCGACGGGCCAGCCCGTCGTCGTCATGCCGTCGAACGGCGTCCAGCCGCAGCGCGAAGCGATCCAGCTATTTTCGATCTTCCGCGTCTTCTTCAGATCGACAATGGTGAAATCGGCATCGAACCCGCGCGCGATGCGACCCTTGCCGGCGATGCCGAAAATGCGCGCCGCACCGGCGGAGGTAAGATCGACGAAGCGCTCCAGCGTCATGCGCCCGGCGTTCACATGATCGAGCAGGATGGTGGCAAGCGTCTGCACGCCGGGCATGCCGCTCGGCGTGTCGGGATAGGTCTTGTCTTTCTCTTCCCGCGTGTGCGGCGCGTGATCGGAGCCGATGACGTCGATCAGGCCCTCGCGCACCGCCTGCCACAGCGCATCGCGATGGCGCGCATCGCGGATCGGCGGATTCATCTGCGCATAGGTGCCCAGCCGCTCGTAACATTCCGGCGCGGCGAGCGTCAGATGCTGCGGCGTCGTCTCCACCGTCGCCAGATCGCGCGCCGCCGCGAGCAACGGCAATTCCTCGGCGGTCGTCACATGAAGCACATGCAGGCGACGCCCCGCCTCGCGCGCCAGACGCAACACGCGCTCGGTTGATGCGCGCGCCGTCTCTTCGTCGCGCCACATCGGATGCGAGCGCGGATCGCCTGTCACGCGCACGCCCTTGCGCGCTTCGAGACGATCCTCGTCTTCGGAATGCACCGCCATGCGGCGCGTGCCGGATTTCAGCGCGGCGAGAATATCGTCGGGATGACTCAAAAGAAGCGTTCCGGTGGAGGAGCCGAGAAACGCCTTCACCCCGCACACGCCCGGCATCCGTTCCAGCGCCGCGAGCGCCCCGACATTCTGCGGCGTCGCACCGGCATAGAATGCGTAATCGCAATGCATCCGGTTCTTCGCCCGCGCAAGCTTGTCTTCGATGGCGGCGCGCGTGGTCGTCGGCGGGTTGGTGTTCGGCATCTCGAACACGCCGGTCACGCCGCCCAGCACGGCGGCGCGGCTTCCGGTCTCAAGGTCTTCCTTGTGCGCGTTGCCCGGCTCGCGGAAATGCACCTGCGTGTCGATCACGCCGGGCAGAACATGCAAGCCTTTCGCGTCGAAAATTTTCGCCGCTTTCGCATGCGACAACGATCCCACCGCGACGATGCGCCCGCCGCTGACGCCGATATCGGCCTCGGCAATGCCATTGGGCGTGGCGGTGATGCCGCCTTTGATGAGAAGATCGAAATTCATAGCGGGTCTTTCATGATGCGATCATAGAACGCGAAGACGTCGCGCACATAGACATCCTTGGTGAAGCCCTCTTGATAGCTCCGGGTTCCACCGGCCACGATCCGGGCGCGCAATTCCGGCTCCGAAATCAGCCGCCCGATGGCAGCGGCCAGCGCATCGGTATCATCCACCGGAATCAACAGGCCGTTGACTTCATTTTCGACATAGGCGCCCGGCCCCTGCGAGGCCGCGGCGATCAACGGAATTTTGGCGGCCCATGCCTCGATAGTCACGGTTCCGAACGGCTCATAGCGCGACGGGAACACGCAGATGTCCGCCGTCGCCAGCAGCGCCTCGCGGTCATTCCGCCAGCCCAGAAACCGCACGCGGCTGTCCAGCCCGAGGCGTTTGGCCTGCGCCTCCAACTTGGCGCGATCCTCGCCCTCGCCCGCGATCCACAGATAAGCGCCGGGAACCCGCGCCACGGCATCGAGAAGAATGTCGAGTCCCTTCTTCCAATGCAGGCGCGCGAGCGCCAGCAGCAAGGGCGCATCGTTCGGCGTGTCGAACTGCGCGCGGTCGATGGGCGCCTGCGGCGTGTAATCCGCCAGCGTATGGATCAGCGCGATGTTCTGCACCGGCACGCCCTGCTTGTGGATGTGCGAAACGAGATCGGGCGTGATGCCGATGAAATATTCGCAGGATGCGAACCGCCAGCGTTCCCGATATCCGCCATACCAGCCGATGTGATGCGCCTTCCATTTCGGCGCATAGGTCGCCGCGCGGCCGGACCAGAACTGGATGATGTCGGGCCTGAAGCTTTCCGTCGCCCGGCGCAGCACGCGATGGGTGGGAAAGCCGAGCCAGGGGCTGAAGCCCGCGAGGTCATAGGGCACACCCGCCGCTTTCAGCCGCCCGATCTGGAATGGCGCGTTGTCCCGCACGACCACATGCTGCTGCAATCCGGCTTCGGCCAGTGCCAGAACGGCATCGAAAAAGAAGGTCTCCACGCCCCCCACCGGCGCGCCCGCCATAATCTGCATGACCTTGTAGGGCGGCGAAGCGTTCATCGGGCGCGAGATTTAGGGGGGGCATTGCCGCTTGGCAACCGCCGGATTATCTCACCGCCATGGTCCACCGCCTTCAAGACCGCGCCATCATTGCTCTGTCCGGCCCCGATGCACGCTCCTTTCTGCAGGGGCTCGTCACCAACGATGTGAACCGGCTGGCGCCCGGTGCCCCGCTCTATGCCGCGCTTCTGACGCCGCAAGGCAAAATCCTGTTCGACTTTCTGCTCGCGGACGATGGCGGCGGAAATATCCTTGTCGATTGCTGGGCGCCCGCGCGCGACGCCCTCGTCCGGCGGCTTTCCCTTTACCGGCTGCGCGCGAAGGTCGAGATCAAACCCCGCGACGATCTGGCAGTGTTCGCGGCGTGGGATGGCGCCGCCCTTCCCGGCCTCGCATTCGACGACCCGCGCCTTCCGGCGCTCGGCCGCCGATCCATCGACTCTGCGGCGGACGGTGGAGACGGCTATCTCCCGCATCGCCTCTCGCTCGGCGTGCCGGAGGGACAGGACTTCGGATCGGACACGGTTTTCGCGCTCGATGGCGGGCTGGACGAATTGCACGCCATCGCCTTCGACAAAGGTTGTTATGTGGGCCAGGAATTGACCGCGCGCATGAAACATCGCGGCACGGCGCGCAAGCGCATTCTTCCCCTTGAAACCATGGACAAATCTGCACTCACCGCAAAAGCCGAACTGCGCGCGGGCGGTCACGTCATCGGCGAAATCCTGTCAGCATATGACAGCAGAGGCTT
>JAFECN010000111.1 GCA_018242145.1 Pseudomonadota bacterium | reverse complement strand
CGCCGTAAGGCCCGTTGCGCACGGCGGCGACGGAGGGCTTGCCTTCGTTGTTGTAGTAGCCCGGCGTGCATTCCTCCAGGAATTGCTGGCGCATCATCGCCACATCGATGATCGTCTGCACCCAGCCCTTTTCGGCGTCTTCGCTGGGCTCGATGGTGCGGGCCTGGCGCTCGCCCGCCTGCTTGATCACATAGGCCATGTGCTGGCTCTGCGCGTTCAGCATGTGCGGGAAATTCGCCGTGAAGCCCGATTGCGAGTTGGAGACGATGAACAGGTTGGGGAAGCCGCGGCTGAAGAACCCGTGGAAGGTGGAAACGCCGTCCTTCCACTTGTCGGTCAGGGACTGGCCGTCTTTGCCATAGACTTCATAACCGGACCGGCGCGCATAGGACGTGCCGACTTCAAAGCCCGTGCCGTAGATCAGGCAATCGAGCTTGTATTCCTTGCCGTTTGCGACGACGCCGTTCTCGGTGATGCGGTCCACGCCTTTGCCTTGCGTGTCCACCAGCGTGACGTTCGGGCGATTGAACGTCGGCAGATAATCGTCGTGGAAGCAGGGGCGCTTGCAGAACTGGCGATAGTAAGGCTTCAGCGACTCAGCGACGTTGGGGTCGTTCACGATCGCTTCGGCGCGCGCGCGGATCTGCTCCATCTTGCGGTAGTCCGCCAGCTCCAGCAGTTCGCCCGGATTTGGCGCGCCCGCCTTGGCGCTGCGGTTGCGCGCGATGACGCCCAGATTGACGATGATGTCCGTCCAGCCGTCATTCACCATGTCCTCTTTCTGGGGAATGCCGCTGATGAGCGCGTTGAAATTGCCCATGCGCTCCTGCTGCCAGCCGGGCTTGAGCGACTTCGCCCATGCCGGATCGGTCGGCCGGTTGTTGCGCACGTCGATGGACGAGGGCGTGCGCTGGAAGACGTAGAGATGCTTGGCGCCTTCGCCCAGATGCGGCACGCACTGCACGGCGGTGGCGCCGGTGCCGATGATGCCGACGACCTTGTCTTTCAGCTTGGTAAGGCCGCCCATGGATGTGCCGCCGGTATAATCGTAATCCCAGCGTGAGGTGTGGAAGGAATGGCCCTTGTAGCTTTCCACGCCCGGAATGCCCGGCAGCTTGGGGCGGTGCAGCGGGCCGTTCGCCATGATGACGAAACGCGCGCGCATCGCATCGCCCTTGTTCGTGGAAACGGTCCAGCGCGAAGATTTTTCGTCCCAGCGCAGATCTTTCACCTCCGTCTGGAAGACCGCCTTCTTGTAGAGATCGTAATGCTCACCGATCTTCTTGCAGTAGGCGAGGATTTCCGGCGCGCGGGTGTATTTTTCCACCGGCATGTAGCCGACTTCTTCGAGCAGCGGCAGATAGATGTAGCTTTCGATATCGCAGGCCGCGCCGGGGTAGCGGTTCCAGTACCAGGTGCCGCCGAAGTCCCCGCCCTTCTCGACGATGCGGATGTCGGTCACGCCCGCTTCGCGCAGCCGCGCGGCGGCGAGCAGCCCGCCGAAGCCGCCGCCCACGATGAGCACTTCGGTTTCGTCGGTCAGCGGCGCGCGCGTGATCGGCGCGACATAGGGGTCTTCGAGATAATGGGCGAATTGGCCCTTGATCTCGATATATTGCTCGTTGCCGTCCTGCCGGATGCGCTTGTCGCGCTCGGCCCGGTATTTCGCTTTGAGTGCCTGAGGGTCGAAACCCAGATCTTCGCTCTTGGTCGCCGCTTCGCTCATCGTCTCTCGCCCTGAATGACTTTTTGTCAGGATACCGGGGAAGCCCCGATTGGCAAGGGGTTTCGAAGGGAAAGTATTTTGAGAATTCCGCCACGGAAGCGCCTGTTCCCGCTATTGAAACCGCGGCGAAGCCTCGCGAAGGTGGGGACATGTCCGATCTGAAATTCAATCCCGTCTTCGCCGGTCTGCCGACCACGATCTTTACGCATATGTCGGCGCTGGCGGCGAAGCACAACGCCATCAATCTGGGGCAGGGCTTTCCGGATGCGGACGGACCGCTTTCCATCAGACAGGCCGCCTCGAAGGCTTTGCTGGAAGGGCCGAACCAGTATCCGCCGTCGCGCGGGCTGCTGCCGCTGCGCACTGCCATCGCGAAACATGCAAAGCGCTTCTACGATCTGGACTTCAACGCCGAGACGGACGTGCTGGTGACCAGCGGCGGCACCGAGGCGCTCACCGCTTCCATCATGGGATTGGCGGGGCCGGGTGGCGAGGTGGTGCTGATCGAGCCGGCTTATGACTCCTATGGGCCGATTGCGGAAGCGGTCGGCGCAAAGGTGAAGACGCTGAAGCTGTCGCCGCCGGACTGGAAGCTGGACGAAGCGGCGCTGGCCGCCGTCATCACGCCGAACACGCGCGTGGTGATGTTGAACTCGCCGCTCAACCCCATCGGCCGCGCCTTCACGCGCGAAGAACTGGAAGGCGTGGCGCGCGTCATCGCCAAATCGAACGCCGTGGTGGTGTGCGATGAAGTTTATGAGCATCTGATCTTCGATGGCCGCGCGCAGATTCCGCTGATGACCTTGCCCGGCATGCGCGACCGCGTGGTGCGCGTAGGTTCGGCGGGCAAGATGTTCTCGCTGACCGGCTGGAAGATCGGCTGGGTGACGGGCGATGCGAAACTGATCGACCCCATCGCCAAGGCGCACCAGTTCATCACCTTCACCACATCGCCCGCGCTGCAACTGGGCGTGGCGCATGCGCTGGAGCATGAGATGGATTTCACGTTGAACCTGACCAAGACGTTGCAGGGCAATCGCGACGTGCTGGCGGAGGGTTTGCGCAAGCTCGGTTTCAAGACGCTGCCCTGCGAGGGCAGCTATTTCCTCACCGCCGACATCTCCGGCCTCACCAACGAACCCGACACCGCCTTCTGCGAGCGGCTGGTGGCGGAGGCCGGTGTCGCGCTTATTCCGCTGTCGCCATTCTTCAGCGGCGGCGAGCCGGACCGCCTCGTCCGCTTCGCCTTCTGCAAGCGCCGCGCGCTGCTGGAGGATGCCTTGGCGCGGCTGGAAAAGTATTTTCACGCAGAGGCGCAGAGCCGCAGAGAATAAGATTGCGCATCTTTACGGCGGGTAAGGATGACGCGCTTTGCGCGTCAAACGTCATTTGGCTAACCTGCGCGAAACCTCTGCGGCTCTGCGCCTCTGCGTGAGTCCTTTTGGAGTCTGAGGCATGAGCACACTCGATCCCCGTACACCCATTCTTGTCGGTGGCGCGCAGTTCACCCAGCGCACGGCGCGCGAAGGCAAGGTGGCGCAAAGCCTTTCGCCCATCGCAATGATGGAGAAGGTGGCGAAGGACGCCTTCGCCGACACCGGCGCGGGCGGCAAGATCGCGGGCGCGCTCGATACCGTGGCCGTGGTGCGCTTCACCGCGGACTCGCCGGGCGAGCAGGGGCGCTTGCAGAAGCGCATGTTCCGCAATCCGCCGCTGTCGCTGGCCAACCGTCTCGGCGCGAAGCCCAGGCGCATGTTCTACACGGCGGTCGGCGGCAACACGCCGCAATGGCTGGTGAACCGCACCGCCGAGGAAATCGCGAACGGCACCTGTGATGTCGCGCTGCTCACCGGCGCGGAATACATCGCCAGCATGATCACGGCGATGAAGCAGGGCGTGAAGCTGGACTGGAGCGCCGACGCCGATCCCGGCAGCGATCCCGAAGAGATCGGCGACATGCGCCCCGGCGTGAACGCTTACGAACTGAAATACGGCCTGAACTTTCCGGTGAACGCCTATCCCCTGTTCGAGAACGGCTTGCGCGGGCAGGCGAAGCGCACGCCATCCGCACATCTGAAATGGCTGGGCGAATTCTTCTCGCCGTTCACGAAGGTGGCGTCGGAGAATCCCTATTCGTGGTTTCCCATCTATCGCTCGCCGGAAGAGATTTCGACGCCGACGGAGAAGAACCGTTTCGTCGGTTTCCCCTACACCAAATATCTCAACGCTGTGATCGAAGTGGATATGGCCGCCGCCGTGGTAATGACGAGCGTGGCCAAGGCGCGAGAACTCGGCATCCCGGAATCCAAATGGGTGTTCCTGCATGGCTGCGGCGACGCGACGGACATCTGGAACGTCAGCGAGCGCGTGAACTATTACTCTTCGCCCGCGATCCGCATGATCGGCAAGAAAGCCTTCGGCATGGCGGGCAAAACTGCGAAGGATATGGATTTCATCGATCTCTATTCCTGCTTCCCCAGCGCGGTGGAGATCGGCTGCAAGGAGCTTGGCATCGCGACGGATGACAAGCGCGGCCTCACCATCACCGGCGGGCTTCCCTATTTCGGCGGCGCGGGCAACGACTATGTCATGCATTCCATCGTGATGATGATGGATAAGGTGCGGCAGAAGCCCGGTTCGTTCGGCCTGTGCACCGCAAACGGCTGGTACGTCACCAAGCACTCCGCCGGAATCTATTCGACCACGCCGACGCAAGGGGCATGGAAGCGCGAAGACCCGAAGTCGTATCAGAAAGAGATCGACGCCGAGGCGCATCCCGAAGTGATCGAACGTCCTGAAGGCAAAGCGACTGTCGAGACCTACACCGTCGTCACCGATCGCAAGGGCAAGCGCTTCGGCATCGTTGTCGGCCGCGACACCCAGAACCGCCGCTTCCTCGCCAACACGCCGGACGATGACGCCACGCTGGATTGGATGATGCGCGAGGAAGTGTTGGGCCGCTCCGGCAAAGTCACACCCGGCGACCGCAATTTGTTCGAGTTTGAATAATACAATCGTCATCCCCGGCCTTGTGCCGGGGACCCATGATCACCCATGCTGCAGGCATGGTCTCGCGCGACACGTTCAACGTCTTCATCGCGGTTTACATGATGGCAAGCCGTCGGCATGGCACCATCTATACGGGCGTGACGAGCAGGTTGATTGCGCGGATATCGGAACATCGCGATGGGCTGATTGACGGTTTCACCAAGAAGTATGACGTTCACAGGCTCGTTTGGTATGAGCCGCATGAATTGATGACCAACGCCATTCGTCGTGAGAAGGCGATCAAGAAATATCCGCGCGAGTGGAAGATCAACTTGATTGAGCAGGAAAATCCGTATTGGGATGATCTGTTTCCCGGGCTTGTTGGTATGAAACGCCAGATGCTGCCGGCAGGGGTGTTCATGGGTCGCCGGGACGAGCCCGGCGATGACGGTTGAGGGAGATGCGTTCGATGACCGAAATCCACGGCTTTGCGAAACCCGGCTTTGAAAGTGTCCGCGATAGCTTCAAGGGCAATTTCGACAGCGGGGCCGATCTTGGCGCGTCTTATTGCGTCACCAGGAACGGCGAGACGGTGGTCGACTTGTGGGGCGGTTATGCCGATGCGGCGAAAACCAAGCCGTGGGTGAAAGACACGATCGTCAACGTCTATTCCACCACCAAGACGATGACGGCGCTGACCGCGCTGCTGCTGGCGGATCGCGGGCTGATCGATTTCACCGCGCCCGTCGCGAAATACTGGCCGGAGTTCGCCGCGAACGGCAAGGCGAACATCACCGTGGCGCAACTTATGTCCCATTCCGCCGGACTCTCCGGCTGGAAGGAGAAGATCAGCAGGGAAGATCTCTACGACTGGGACAAGGCGACATCGCTGCTCGCCGCGCAATCGACCTTCTGGGAGCCGGGCACGGCGCCGGGTTATCACGCGCTGACGCAAGGCTATCTCGTCGGCGAAGTGATCCGCCGCGTCACCGGCAAAAGCGTGGGCACCGTATTCCGCGAAGAGATCGCCGAGCCGCTGCACGCGGATTTCTGGATCGGCCTGCCCGCATCGGAAGACGACCGCGTGGCCGAACTCATTCCCCCGCCGCCAGGCGAGGGCGTGGAGGATGGCCCGCAGCCCAGCGAAATCCTGAAGAATATGTCGGCCAATCCCGGCATCCATGTCGGCGAAACCAAAACGCGCGCTTGGCGCGGCGCGGAGATTCCCGCGGCCGGCGGCACCGGCAATGCACGTTCG
>JAFECN010000110.1 GCA_018242145.1 Pseudomonadota bacterium | reverse complement strand
CGGCGCCTATGTCGAGGACATCCGTCTCGATGAAGCGCGTCGTCTTCTGACCGCCACCAGCCTACCGGTAACGGACATTGCGGCGCGCTCCGGCTTCGGCTCGGAGGAGCGCATGCGCCGCGCTTTCCATCGCCACCTCAAGATCAATCCCGCCGCATTCCGCGCGCGCTTTCAGCAAAAGGATCTCAAGCCATGACGCTCCGCACCGGACTTCTTCTTTTCAACGATGCCGAGGAGCTGGACTTCGTCGGCCCCTGGGAAGTGTTCACCATGGCCAACGAAGTCGCCGGTCATTCCGGTGGCGGCAAGAAGCCATTCGAGACGCTGATGATCGCGGAGACGAGCGAGCCGGTGCGCTGCCGCAAAGGCATGCGCGTGTTGCCGGATGCCACCATCGAGAATTGCGGCAAGCTCGATATCATCCTGATCCCCGGCGGGCAGGGCACGCGCGCCGAGGTGAAGAACGAAAAGCTGCTGGCGTGGATCGCCAAGACCGCGCCCGGCTGCACCTGGATCACAAGCGTGTGTACCGGAGCATTGCTTCTCACCGCCGCCGGCCCCGCGCGGGGCAAGCGCGTCACCACCCATTGGGGCTTCATCGACCAGTTGCGCGCGCGCCAGGAGGCCGCCGAAGTGCTGGAGAAGGTCCGCTATGTCCGCGATGGCAATGTCGTCACGGCGGCGGGCGTCTCCGCCGGGATCGACATGGCGCTGTGGCTGGTCGGCCAGATCGAAAGCCCGGCCTTCGCGCGCAATGTGCAGCGGGCCATGGAGTACGATCCCGCGCCGCCCTATGCCGCGGCGGTTTAGCCGGTTCCCCCGCGCCAGCCTTTATTCCGCCGCACCAGATGTGCTTCACTCCCGCAAGTGAGGGCAAACCCCAAGGGGAGAGTATGAGCATGTACGGTAAAATCGGCCTGGCGGCGGCCGCAATCCTGTTCTCGGCTGTGCCGGCACTGGCGGATAGCTGCGGTGGCGCACCGATTCCGCCCGCGGCTGTCGATGGCGCCAAGGCGACGCAAACGCAGATGAAGGACGCCCGCGACGACGTCATGAATTTCATGAAGGCGTCGGATGACTATCAAAGCTGCGTGCTGGCCGATCTCGATCGCCAGAAGCGCGAAGCCGCGAAGGCGAAAGACCCCAAGCCGCTGGATCCGGGCATCATCGACGCGGTGAACAAAAAAGTGAATTCGAACCAGAAAGACAAGGAAAAGGTCGGCGCGGAATTCAACGCTTCCGTGCATGCCTACAACGCGGCCCATCCGAAGGGCTGAGGCCGTCTTCGATTCGTTTTGAGAACACCGCCCGGAAACGGGCGGTGTTTTTTTGTGCGCGTGAGAATCGCGTATCGTCTTCGCCGATGAGTCTCGCCGAGCACACCCGCGAAACCCGCCGCAGCCGGAACCATGCCGCGGCGCGTGCCGCGATTCTCAATGCCGCCCGCCGCGTCGCCGCCCGCGATGGCGCGCGCGATCTTTCCCTGCGCGCCGTCGCCGCCGAAGCAGGCTATGCGCCCGCCGCCCTCTATGGCTATTTCGCAGGCAAGGACGAATTGCTGCTCGCGCTGGCGGCGGAAGATCTTTCGGCGCTCACCCGCGCCATGCGCGACGAAATGCAGATTCAGGGCGGCAACAAGCTGCGCGCTGCCGCAGCGATAGCCCTCGACCATCTGGAGAACACCGAAACCTTCGCCGCCGTTTCCGCCGCGCTTCCCGCCGTGGCGGGATCGGGCGAGGCGGAGCGCCTGTTCAATGGCCGCATGATCGCGGCGCTGACGGCGCTATCCGATGCGGCCGGTAACGACAGAACCCGCGAAGGGCAGGAAGACATTGTCCTTTTGGCGGCAACATTGGCGGGGCTGGCGCTGTTCGCGCGGTCGGGGCGCCTCGATGCGCTGGGCTTCGGCCATGCCGAATTGCTGGCGCGGCTGGAAGCGCGTTTCGCCGGATAGTCAGCGCGGCGCGCGATGCGCCATGCGCGCGATCTCTTTCTGCACCACGCCCAGATATTCCATCGGCAGGAAGTGCGTGGCCTTTTCGGCCAGCACGCGCCGGGTGTGGCGATGGTTTTTCACAAAGCGCAGCGCTTCCGGTTCGGGGCAGGTGCTGTTTTGCCCGGCATGGATCAGCGTGACGGGACATTTCAATCCGCGCACCGCCTGTGCCACGCCGCGCGGCGACATGCGGAAGGTCTGCGATTCCCAGGCCGGCGCGCAGGCGAGGCGCACCTTGCCGTCCTCGGTCGGCAGCAGCCCACCCGCCAGATAGTCATGCACCATCTGGTCGGGCCAGGTCGTGAACGCGCCGCGTCCGCGATATCCGCTTTCCACGAAGTCCAGCGATTCAAATGTGTCGCGGCGCCGGGCCGCGCGCTCGGCCAGATTGGGATCGCCGCGCCGGGCCATGCGCCAGCGCGCGAGCAGCCCGTGGAAGCGCGAACCCGGCATGAACACCGGCTCGATCAGCACAAGCCCGCGCACCAGATCGGGCCTGAGCAGCGCCGCCATCAGGCTCACCGTCGCGCCCATGGAATGACCGGCCAGGATCATCGGCCGTCCGTCTAGACCGTCGAGGAAACGCACCAGATCGTCGCGATAGATGATCCAGTCCTTCGCCAATCCTTCTTCGGTCGGCAGCGAGGTGAAGCCGTGCCCGCGCTGATCGATGGCATAGATGTGAAACCGGTCCGAGAGCGGCTGCAGCAGCATCCGGTAGGTTTCGGCGTTGAAGCCGGTGGCGTGGGCGAACAGCAGGGAAGGGCCTGCCCCCATCCATTCCAGATAGGATATTTCGCCGTCCCACAGCTTCATGGTTTCGCGTTGGGCTTGGCTCATCGGGATTTTCGCTGACGCAACGGAAGGGCTGGACATGCCGCAGTTTGCGGGCGCGCAGTCATTTCGTAAAGTCGCCGCAACAAATATCGAGGGAAACGCCGTGCACCCTTCCGTTTACGCGCAGACGACGCCGGACAAGACCGCGCTCATCATGGCGGGCTCCGGTGAGAGCCTGACCTATCGGCAGATGGAGGAACGCTCGAACCAGGCGGCGCAGTTGTTCCGCGCCCTCGGGCTGAAGACCGGCGACTCCATCGCCATCTTCATGGAGAACAATCTCGATTTCCTGCCGATCTGTTGGGGCGCGCAGCGCGCGGGACTTTACTTCACCTGCATTTCCTCGCGGCTGACGGCGGGCGAAGTCGAATACATCGTCGGCGATTGCAACGCCAAGGTGCTGATCGTCTCCAGCGGTCTTGCGAAAGTCGCCAGCGAGCTGGTGCCTGTCCTGAAGGGTGTGAAGCTGCTGATGGTGGGCGGAACCGCCGCCGGTTACCAGAATTACGCCGACGCCGTCGCGCCGATGCCGACGTCGCGCATCGCGGATGAAACCGCCGGCACGGACATGCTCTATTCCTCCGGCACGACGGGCCGCCCCAAGGGCGTGCGCGTGCCGCTGTCCGGCCAGCCCATCGACGCGCCCAATCCGCTCTTGATGATCGTGCAGGGCCTGTTCGGGTTTTCGAACGAGTCCATCTATCTGTCGCCCGCGCCGCTCTATCACGCCGCGCCGCTGCGCTACTGCATGAGCGTTCACCGCATGGGCGGCACGGTCGTCGCGATGGAGCACTTCGAGGCCGAAGAGGCGTTGCGCTGCATCGAGACATACAAGGCGAACACCAGCCAGTGGGTGCCGACCATGTTCGTGCGCATGCTGAAGCTGCCCGATGCGGTGCGCCTGAAATACGATGTGTCGTCCATGAAGTCTGCGATCCATGCCGCCGCGCCGTGCCCTATCGAGGTGAAGCGCAAGATGATCGAGTGGTGGGGCCCGGTGATCCACGAATATTACGCGGGCACCGAAGGCAACGGCTTCTGCTATGTCGGCAGCGCCGACTGGCTGAAGCATCCGGGCACCGTGGGCAAATCGCTGCTCGGTCCCATCCACATTTGCGGCGAGCATGGCGAGGAAGTGCCGGTGGGCGAAGAGGGCACGATCTATTTCGAGTCCGCCACGCCCGAAGCGATGTTCCAGTATCACAACGACGAAAAGAAGACGAAGGACTCGCGCCATCCGGAGCATCCGAACTGGTCCACCTTGGGCGATGTCGGCAAGCTGGATGCGGACGGCTATCTTTATCTCACCGACCGCAAGGCGTTCATGATCATCTCCGGCGGCGTGAACATCTACCCGCAGGAAGCCGAGAACCTTCTCATCAACCATCCCAAGGTGGCGGATGTCGCCGTCATCGGCGTGCCGAACGAGGATTTCGGCGAAGAGGTGAAGGCCGTGGTGCAGCCCGCCGACTGGGCCGACGCCGGTCCGGCGCTCGCCGATGAATTGCTGGCCTATGCGCGCGCCAATCTCTCGGCGATCAAATGCCCACGCTCGATCGATTTCGAAAAAGAATTGCCGCGCCATCCGACGGGCAAGCTCTACAAACGCCTCATCCGCGACCGCTATTGGGGAAAGAGGGATAGCAAGATCGTTTAGGCGCGCCATCACCTCCCCCTTGTGGGGAGGTCGAAAAAGCGAAGCTTTTTCGGGTGGGGGATCTGTGCCAACGATCCTCCCACCCGAAAAATTCTTCGCTGCGCTCGAATTTTGTCGGCCTCCCCACGAGGGGAGGCGATTGAACAGGAGAACACCCATGACCAAAACCGTGACATTCGACGATCTGCCCAAGATGGTGGGGCAGGAAACCGGCGTTTCCGACTGGCTGGAGATCACGCAGGAGCGCATCAACCAGTTCGCGGATGCGACCGGCGATCATCAGTGGATTCACATCGACGTGGAGCGCGCGAAGAAGGAGATGCCCGGCGGCAAGACCATCGCGCATGGCTATCTCACGCTCTCGCTGATCCCCTATCTCACCGGCAAATTCCTCAAGATCGACGGCGTCACGCGCGGCATCAACTACGGCTCCAACAAGGTGCGCTTCACCAACATGGTGCCGGTGGGCAGCAAGGTCCGCGCCCGCTCCAAGCTCATATCCGCCGAGCTCAATCCCAAATCCGGCGGCATGCAGATCATCAACGAAGTGACCATCGAGATCGAAGGCCAGGAGCGCCCCGCCTGCGTCGCCGAAGCGATCGGCATCGTCTTCAAATAAATAAAGCGGTGGCGCGCGGGTGTTCCGCGTGCTATCCCCCGCGCCTCCTTTGGGGAGTAGCCGCCCGGCGTGACCGGGCCGCGCGTCAACACAATCGGCAGCGATGCCGTGGCGCGCGGGGCCTTCAGGGCATGGCGAGACCAACGGTGTCTTTCTCCGCGCCGAACGGAGGAAGCGCGCCGTTGTCTGTCTTGCTCTCGGCCGGAATACTCCGATGGAAGCCTTCCTCGTTTCGCTGTCCACCGTCGCCATCGCCGAGATGGGCGACCGCACGCAGCTTCTGGCGCTTTTGCTGGCGGCGAAATTCCGCAAGCCCGTCCCGATCGTCGCCGCCATCCTCGCCGCCACGCTGGCCAATCATGCGCTGGCCGGCTTCGTGGGCGTGTGGCTGGGCAAATATCTGACGCCGAACATTCTCGATATCGTGGTCGGGGTCTCCATGCTCGGCATGGCCGTCTGGACATTGATCCCCGACAAGCTCGACAAGGACGACGCGAAGACCGGCGGCCACGGCCCGTTCATCGCCACGCTGATCGCGTTCTTTATCGCGGAGATCGGCGACAAGACGCAGATCGCCACGGCGGCGCTGGCGGCGGGGTATTCCAATCTCTTCGCCGTGGTCGCGGGCACCACGCTGGGTATGCTCGTGGCCAATGTGCCGGTCGTCTTCATGGGCAGCAAATTCGCCACGCGCCTGCCGATGGCGCTGATCCACAAAGGCGCATCCGCGCTGTTCGCGGTGCTGGGCGCCTACTTCATCATCCGCGGCGTGTTCTAGCCGCCACGCCGGACTATGCTGCGGTTTTGAGGTGCTTGCGCATGAAGGCGGCGATCTTTTCGATGGAGGCGCGGCCTTCGGGCAGCATGTCCGCCATCACCTGCCAGACATGAAACACCTTCG
>JAFECN010000010.1 GCA_018242145.1 Pseudomonadota bacterium | reverse complement strand
TTGCGGACACCACCCTGCCGCTGAAGGCTTCCATCCGTATTTCGATTCACGAACCGGGCGGCAGCACGACAGACAAGTCAGTGGACATTCCGGTGCGCACGCATGACGTCGCCATCGGCATCCTGCCGGATTTCGACGGCGGTTCCGTCGCCGAGAACGCGCCCGCCGGATTCGAAGCCATCGCGGTGGATGCGAACGGCAAGCGCATCGCGCTCTCCGGCCTCACCTATACCTGGGTGAAGGAGAACACGACCTATCAGTGGTATCAGACCAACGGCGAGTGGAAATATCAGGCGGTCACGCGCGACCGGCTCGTCACCTCCGGCACGCTCGCCATCGATGCGGCGAAGCCCGCGCGCCTGACGCAGCAGATGCCATGGGGCAGCTATCGCCTCACCATCACCGATCCCAAATCCGGCGCGGCGAGTTCCTATCGCTTCTATTCCGGCTGGGCCGCGAGCGCGAATGGCGACCGCCCGGATCGCATTCCCGTCGCCGCCGACAAGCCGGCCTACAAACCCGGCGCCACCGCGCATGTCTCCATCAAGCCGGATGCAGACGGGCAGGCGCTCGTCGTCGTCGCGGGCGACAAGGTGTTCTCGTCCAAGCTCATCAACGCGCCTGCCAGCGGCACCAGCATCGACATTCCCGTGTCGGCGGATTGGGGCGCGGGCGCCTATGTGCTCGTCACCGATTATCGCCCGCTGAACGACGCGACCAGCCGCGAGCCGGTGCGCTCCATCGGCGTGGCGTGGCTGGGCGTGGACAATGCCGACCGCACGCTCGTCACGTCCATCGGCGGGCCGCAGAAGATGCTGCCGCGCCAGCACATCAACCTGCCGGTCACGATCAAGGGCGCGGGCGAGGGCGAAGACGCCTATCTCACGCTCGCCGCCGTGGATGAAGGCATCCTGCAACTCACCGATTACAAATCGCCCGATCCGGTCACCTATTACTTCGGCAAGCGCAAGCTCGGCGTCGGCATGCATGACGACTATGGCCGCCTGATCCGTTCGCAGAAGGCGCCCATCGGCAGCTTGCGCGAAGGCGGCGACAGCTTCGGCGGCCGCCCGCTCGCCGTGGTGCCGACGAAAACCGTCGCGCTGTTCTCCGGTCTGGTGAAAGTCGGCGCGGGCGGCGTCACGCAGGTGCCCATAGATGTGCCGGACTTCAACGGCGAACTGCGCCTGATGGCGGTGGCGTGGACGAAGGACAAGCTCGGTCATGCCGACCGTCCGCTCACCGTACGCGATCCGGTGGTGGCCGATATCGTGCTGCCGCGCTTCCTTGCCCCCGGCGACAAGGCCGAGGCCGCGCTCAACATGAACAATGTCGAAGGCGGCAACGGCACCTACACCGCCACCATCACCACCTCCGGCCCGGTCGGCGTTCCGGCGGGCGGACAGACGGTCATCACCCGTCCGCTCAATCGCGGCCAGCGCATTCTCGTGCCGGTGGAACTGGATGGCCGCGGCCTCGGCATCGCGCATATCACGCTGAAAGTGACGGGACCGAACGGCTTCAAGGTGCAGCGGTCATGGCCGATCCAGGTGCGCGCGCCGCAGCTCGACATCGCGCGCGACGACATCCAGCTACAGGGCGCGCATCAGAGCTTCACGGCCAATGCCCAGCTTGTGAGCGATGTCGTGCCCAGCACGCTCGTCACCGCGATCAACGTCTCGTCCAGCCACGGCTACAACGATGTGCCCGGCCTGCTGCGCTGGCTCGACAAATACCCCTATGGCTGCCTGGAGCAGACCACGAGCCGCGCCATGCCGCTGCTCTACTTCAACGATCTGGCGGGCCTTGCCGGATTGCCGAAGGATCAGGCGCTGCACGACCGCATTCAGGAAGCGGTGAACAACGTGCTCGACATGCAGAACTATGCGGGCAATTTCGGCATGTGGGGTCCGGGCAGCGATGCCGATCCGTGGGTCAGCGTCTTCGCGCTGGATTTCCTCAACCAGGCCAAGCCCAAGGGCTATGTCGTGCCGAACGAAGCGCTGCGGCGCGGCGCCAACTGGCTGAAGCAGACGGCGACGTCCGATTCCAACGACGATGCCGTGCGCGCCTATGCCTTCTATGTGCTGGCGAAGATGGGGCAGGTGAACCTCTCCGACCTGCGCTACTTCTCCGACACGCGCGGCAACGAGTGGAACAACGCCATCGCCGCCGCGCTCACCGGCGCAGCCGCGGCACAGGCGGGCGACAAGTCGCGCGCCAACTTCGCCTTCAACCGCGCCCGCGCCATCGTCATGGCCGCCGATCCGCTCACCTACACGCGCGACGACTACGGCTCGCTGGTGCGCGATCTGGCGGGCACCACGGCGCTGGCGATGGAAGGCGGCGATCCGGAAATCGTTCCGGCGCTGATGAAGCGCGTGGATGACGTGAACATGCGCCTCAACGCCACCACCACGCAGGAAAAAGCGTGGATGTTGCGCGCCGCCTATGAACTGTCCAAACAGCGCATGCCGCTCAGCATCGTGGTCAACGGCCAGCCGCAGACGCCGCGCGACGGCGCCGTGCGTCTCGCCCCCACGCTGGCACAACTGCAGAAGGGCATCACCATTCTCAACCGCGGCGATGCGGGCGTGTGGCGCACCGTGTCGGTGCAGGGCACCCCGTCGATCCCGCTGCCGGAAGAGTCGAACGGCCTCACCATCAAAAAGACGGTGTGGACGATGTCCGGCCAGCCCGCCGATCTGTCGTCGCTCAGGCAGAACGACCGCGTGATCGTCGCCATCGATGGCCAGATGCAGAACAACTATTACCGCCAGATGGGCGCGATCGATCTGCTGCCCGCCGGGCTTGAGATCGAAATGCCGATCGCGGGCGATGCGGGCAAGGCCTATCCGTGGCTCGGCACGCTGAGCGACGTGACGATGGAAGATGCGCGCGACGACCGCTTCGTCGCCGCCTTCACCATCGGCTCGCAATATCAGGAGAAGCCCGATCCCAAGAAGCCGATCCCGCCGCCGCCGAGCTACCATCTGGCCTATATCGCGCGCGCGGTGACCGAAGGCTCCTTCGCGATGCCCGCCGCCGTGGTCGAAGACATGTATTCGCCGCAGGTCCACGCACGCACGAGCCTGGGCAAGGTCACCATCGGGGCGGAAAAATAGGGATTAAAGGCGTGATTTCTCCATGCCGTGGCGATAAGATCGGGACATGAGCAATCCTCATTCCGATACCGTTCCAGAGCAGGACGAACAGGAACGTGCAGCGTTCGAAGCCGCGGTGCGGGAAGGTCTGGCCGATTCTGCGGCACAGCGCGTGACGCCTTACGAGAAGGTGCGGCGCTGGCTACTGTCCTGGGGCAGCGAAAGTGAGTTGCCGCCGCCGCAATGAGCGCCACCTTCACAAGGCGCGCGCTCCGCGATCTTTCGGACATCCGGGAATATATCGGCCGGTCGAATCCCATCGCCGCCTCGCGCATGGCGGTTGAACTTGTCGCTGCCTGCGACCGGCTCGAATTGTTTCCCGAACGCGGCCGCCCCGGTCTCGTTGAAGGCACGCGCGAACTTACGACGGTGTGGCCCTATATCGTTGTCTATAAGATTGACGGCGAGCAGATCGAAATCTTGAGCATATGGCACGGAAAGCGGCATCGCTGAAACCGATGTTCTCCCAACGCGCACGGAAAAGGACGATCATCGCCGCCTTCGCGCTGGCCGGTATCGCCTGCGCGCTCGCCACCGCGGATCGCGCCAATCCGCCGGACATGACGCGCTACGAAACCCTGTCACCGGAAGTGGTGGCATCGAACGGCACCTTGCTGCGGCCATTTCTTTCCAAGGATGGCTACTGGCGCCTCAAAACCGAAGTGCGCGACGTCAATCCGCGTTACCTGAAAATCCTCAAGGCTTATGAAGACAAACATTTCGACGAACATTTCGGCATCGATCCCGTCGCGGTGGCCCGTGCCGCCGTGCAATATCTGACGGCGGGGCGCATCGTCTCCGGCGCGTCCACGCTGTCCATGCAGGCCGCGCGCCTCCTGGAGCCGCCGCGGCGGCGCGGGCTGATCACCAAGGCCTATCAGGTGATACGCGCGGTGCAGCTCGAAGAGCGCTATTCGAAAGACCAGATCCTTTCGATCTATCTCACGCTTGCCCCCTTCGGCGGCAATCTGGAGGGCGTGCGGGCCGCTTCGCTTGCCTATTTCAACAAGGAGCCGTCGTCGCTCGATCTGTCCGAAAGCGCAGTGCTGGTGGCGCTGCCGCAATCGCCAGCGCGCCTGCGCCCGGATCGTCATGGCCTTGCCGCCATCGCGGGCCGCAAGAAGGTGCTGGACCGCATGGTCGCGGAAGGCATCCTCAGCGCCGGCGATGTTGCCGTGGCCGAGCATGAGGGCGTGCCGTCGATCCGCCTCGCCATGCCGCTGATCGCGCCGCATCTCGCCTATCATCTCTTGCAAACGGCCAAAGGCCCGCGCATCGAAACCACCATCGACGCCAATCTGCAGCAGGCCATCGAGCGCCTCGCCGTGCAGGAGCGCGGCTATTTCGACGATGGCGCCTCGCTCGCCATCGTCGTGGTGGAGAACCGCACGCGCAACGTGCTCGCCTATGTCGGCGGCACCGATTACTGGGGCAAGGAAGGCCAGATCGATTTGGCGCGCCGCTCGCGTTCGCCCGGTTCGGCGCTGAAGCCTTTCATCTACGGCCTCGCCTTTGACGATCTCATTCTGCATCCCTCCACCATGATGGAGGATCAGGCGACGATCTTCGGCGATTACGCCCCGCATGATTTTTCCGGCAATTTTCAGGGCGCGGTCACGGCGCGCGACGCCCTGCGCATGTCGCTCAATGTGCCCGCTGTGATGGTGCTGGATCGCGTCGGGCCCTTGCGCTTCACGCTCGCATTGCAGAACGCGGGCGCGCGCCTCGCCTTCCCCAAAGGCAGCGATACGCCGAGCCTTCCGGTGGCGCTGGGTGGCCTCGGCATTTCGCTGGCCGACATGGCGATGCTCTACACCGGCATCGCCGATCATGGCGTCGCCGCGCCGCTGCGTTATCTGAAAGACGCGCCGCGAGGCGAGCGGCACAAGCTGTTCGGGCCCGTCGCCGCTTATTACCTGCGCGAGATTCTGGCGGGCGTGTCGCTGCCCGAAGGCTGGGCGATGGGGCAGGGGTTGTCGCGCCAGCGCACCGTCGCCTTCAAGACCGGCACCTCCTACGGCTTCCGCGATGCGTGGTCGGCGGGGTTCTCCAACGACTACACCGTCGCCGTCTGGGTCGGCCGCGCGGACGGCGCGCCGCGCGTGGGCAGCGTCGGCCGCGAAGCCGCCGGTCCCATCCTGCTCAAGACGTTCGGGTTGTTGCCGAAGGATCGTGCCGCCGACCCCGCGCCGCCCGCCGGTGCCATTCTGGCCACGTCAACCGCCGCGCTGCCGCCGGGGCTGCGTGTCTTCCGGCGCGAAGTGCAGCAGGCCGCCATCCCGCAGCCGACGCATGTGCCGCCGCCCACCATCAGCTTCCCGCCGAACGGCGCCACGGTGCCGCTGCCCGCCGCCAACGCCAAGGACGATGAGATTCAGTTGAAAGCCAATGGCGGCGCCGGTCCCCTCACCTGGCTGGTGAACGGCCGCCTCATCGGCAGCTTCGACCGCTTCCAGCCGGTGATGGTCGCCCCGCCCGGCGAAGGCTTCGCCCGCATCGTCGTGGTGGACGCACAGGGACGCAGCGACGCCTCGGAAGTTCGCTTCAAGCATTTGCACTGAACCGCTCACCCTTCGACGGGCTCAGGATGAGGAGGGTTTACAAATCCTCATGCTGAGCCTGTCGAAGCATGCGCTTGTCGAAGGGTGAGAGTCGCGCCATAGCTGCGGCATGTCCGATCCGCACACCCAGCAGCATCCGAAAGGCACCCGGAACACCGTCGCCGTGGTGACGACGCCCGCCGAGCGCAAGCGCGGCTTTTTCATTCTCTTCGTCAGCCTCGTCTGCATGGGTGCAGGGCAGTCGGTGATCTACACCATCCTGCCGCCGCTCGGCCGCCAGCTCGGCCTCGGCCCGGCGCAGATCACCACGATCTTCGCCGTCAGTGCCTTGATTTGGATTTTCTCCTCCGCCTTCTGGGGCGTGCGCAGCGACCGCTGGGGCCGCAAGCCCGTGATGCTGCAGGGCCTCGCCGCGTTCGCGGTATCCTTCGCCTGTTTCGCCACCGTGATGCATGCCGGGCTCAACAACTGGATTCCGGCATTCCTCATCTTCCCCGCGCTGATCTTCTCGCGCGCGATCTACGGTACCTTCGGCTCCGGCACGAGCGCCTCGGCGCAGGCTTATGTCGCCGACCGCACCGCCGCGCATGAGCGGCTGAAAGGCATATCCATCATTTCGATGGCCTTCGCCTTCGGCACCACCTTCGGCCCAGTGATCGGCTCGTCGCTGACCTTGTTCGGCCTCTATGTGCCGTTCTATTTCATCGCCGTCTGGGCGATTATCAGCGGGCTTGCCATCTGGTATTTCCTGCCCGAGCGCACGCCGCCCAAATCGCAGGCCGTGCGCAAGACGACCTTGCGCTGGTATGAGCCGCGCATGTTTCCGTTCATGGCGTTCGGCCTTGTGCTCAGCCTGATCGGCGCCATCCCGATCCAGACCTCCGGCTTCTTCTTCCAAGACGTTCTGCATCTGGACGCCCGCATGACCGCCGCCTACACCGCCATCGGCCTGATGGCGTCGGACATGGCGGCCTTGTTCGCGCAGTTCGTCGTCGTGCAGCGCATGGGGTTTTCCTCTCGCACGCTCACCATCGCGGGCATCACCACGACGGTCCTGTCGAATACGCTCTTCATCTTCGTGCAGGATTTCCCGACCGTGGTGTTGGCGATGATCATGTCGGGCCTCGGCTTCGGCATGGCGCGGCCCGGCTTCACCTCCGGCGCGTCGCTGGCGGTCGCGCCGCACGAGCAGGGTGCGGTGGCGGGCCTGCTGAACGCCGCGGGCGCGGCGGGCTTCATCTTCGGCCCGATGATCGGCTGGCTCTACGAATTCTCGCCGCGCGTGCCCTATATCTTCGGCGTGATCGCAATGCTGGGGCTGCTGGCGGCGCAGTTCCTCTCGCGCGTGCTGCGCGAAGCCGGAACGCTGCCGACCGATGCGGACAATCTCGAAGAAACCGCGGACACCCCGGTGCCCGACAACTAAACGGCCACCCACGCGCCTGCCAGCATGTCGCGCGCGACAGCTTCGGCGATCTTGATGCCGTCCACGCCCGCCGAAAGAATGCCGCCCGCGAAGCCCGCGCCTTCACCCGCCGGGAAAAGCCCGCGCGTATTGATGCTCTGAAAATCCTCGCCGCGCGGGATGCGGATGGGAGACGACGTGCGCGTCTCCACGCCGGTCAGCACCGCGTCGTCCATGTCGAAGCCTTTGATCTGCCGCCCGAAGGCGGGCAGCGCCTCGCGGATCGCGGCGATGGCGAAATCCGGCAGGCAGGACGAAAGATCGGTCGGCGTGACGCCGGGCCGGTAAGACGGAACGACATTGCCCAATCCGGTAGAGGCGCGGCCCGCCAGAAAATCGCCGGCGCGCTGCGCGGGCGCCTTGTAGCTCTCGCCGCCCGCCACGAAGGCGCGCTCTTCCCAGCGGCGCTGGAAGTCGATTCCCGCCAGCGGCCCGCCCGGATAATCGGCGGGCGTGATGCCGACGACGATGCCCGCGTTCGCGTTGCGCTCGTTGCGCGAATACTGGCTCATGCCGTTGGTGACGACGCGGCCCGGCTCCGATGCCGCCGCCACCACCGTGCCGCCGGGGCACATGCAGAAGCTGTAAACGTCGCGGCCGTTCGAAGCGTGATGCACCAGCTTGTAATCCGCCGCGCCCAGTTCCTTCCTGCTGCCGCCGAAGCGCGCGCGGTCGATGAGCGATTGCGGATGCTCGATGCGAAAGCCGATGGAGAACGGCTTGGCTTCGATGGCAACGCCGCGCTCCAGCAGCATCGCAACCGTGTCGCGCGCGCTGTGCCCAACCGCGAGAACCACATGCCGCGCCGCGATGCGCGCGCCATCGGCGAGAACGACACCGCGCACATGCCGCGTGCCGTCGCGCGCCGTTTCGATATCCAGATCGTCCACGCGATGCCGGAAGCGGTATTCGCCGCCCAGGCTTTCGATGGTGGCGCGCAGGCTCTCCACCATCTTCACGAGGCGGAACGTGCCGATATGCGGCTTGGCGGCGGTGAGGATTTCCTCCGGCGCGCCCGCCTTCACGAACTCGGTCAGCACCTTGCGGCCCAGAAAGCGCGGGTCCTTGATCTGCGAATAGAGCTTGCCGTCGGAAAACGTGCCCGCGCCGCCTTCGCCGAATTGCACATTGGATTCCGGGTTGAGCACGGAGCGCCGCCACAGGCCCCAGGTGTCCTGCGTGCGCTCGCGCACCACCTTGCCGCGATCCAGAATGATGGGCCGGAAACCCATCTGCGCGAGGATCAGCCCCGCGAACAATCCGCACGGTCCCGCGCCGATCACCAGCGGGCGTTCCTTAAAGCCTTCCGGCGCATGGGCGACGAATTTGTATTCGGTGTCCGGGGCAGGGCGGACATGCTTGTCGTCTTTCAGCTTCGCCAGCACCGCCGCCTCGTCGCGCACCGCGACGTCGAGCGTATAGATCAGCGTGATCGCCGGCTTCTTGCGCGCGTCATGGCCGCAGCGGATGACGGTGTGGCTCAGGATGTCCGCCGCCGGAACGCGCAAAGCCTTGGCCATCGCGGCGTTCAACGCCTGCGGCGCATGGCCCAGCGGCAGCTTGATGTCCGTCAGTCGCAGCATGGCCGGGGTATACGCAACATTCTGCGGTCGCGCAAAATTCCCCCAACTTCGTCATCGCCCGGCTTGTCCGGGCGACCCAATTTCCTTTTGCGCCAAAAATGGATCACCCGGATCGCTCGCGAGAAGCGAGCGCCCGGGTGATGACGAAGCGATATCTGTTTTAAGAAACCTAGTTCATGCGCTCGATGATGATCGCCGGGGCCATGCCGCCCGCGGCGCACATCGTCACCAGACCGCGCTTCAGATCGCGGCGTTCCAGCTCGTCCAGGATCGTGCCGATCAGGATGGAGCCGGTGGCGCCGATGGGATGGCCCAGCGCCATCGCACCGCCGTTCACGTTCACCTTCTCGCGGTCCAGTTTCAGGTCGCGGATGAACTTCTCCGCCACGACCGAGAACGCTTCGTTGATCTCGAACAGGTCGATGTCTTCGAGTTTCAATCCAGCCTTCTCCAGAACCTTGCGCGCGGCGGGCACCGGCGCGTTCAGCATCAGCGTCGGGCTGTCACCCATATTCGCCATCGCGACGACACGGGCGCGCGGCTTGAGGCCGTTCTTCTGCGCATAGCTCGGCGAAGCCAGCAGCACCGCCGCCGCGCCGTCCACGACGCCCGACGAATTGCCCGCGTGATGCACATGGTTGAACTTCAGATCGGGATAGACCTGACGGATCAATCCGCCATAGGTCGTGCCTTTTTCATCGAGCGGAATGTCCGCCATCTGCGCGAAGCTCGGCTTCAGCGCGGAGAGGCCTTCCATCGTCGTCTGCGGGCGGGGGAATTCTTCCTTGTCCAGCGCCAGCGTTCCGTCTTCGCGATAAACCGGCACGAGGCTCTTGTTGAAATGCCCGCCCTTGATCGCCTTGTCGGCGCGCTGCTGGCTCACCAGCGCAAGCTCGTCCACCGCCTGGCGCGAAATGCCTTCCAGCGTCGCGATGGCATCGGCGCAGACGCCCTGATGGCTCTGCGGATGGCGCGCGCGCAGGCGCAGATTGCCCGCGTCCATGAAGGGCGGCGATTTCGGATCGGCGGAGGAGGCGGTGTAGCTCATCATCTCCGTGCCGCCCGCGATCACCAGATCTTCCATGCCGCACATGATGTTCGCCGCGGCGATGTTCACGCTCGTGATGCCCGAGCCGCAGAAGCGGTCCAGCGTCATGCCGCTGGCCTTGGTGTCGTAACCGGCGTCGAGCGCCGCCATGCGGCCCATGTCGCCGCCCTGCTTGCCGCGCTGGGACGAGGTGCCCCACACGATGTCGTCCACTTCGGCGGTCTTCAAATTGTTGCGCTTGGCGATCGCGGCCAGCACCGTCGCCGCCAGATGCTGCGGATGGAAATCGGCGAGCGCGCCTTTTCCGACTTTGCCGATGCCGCGCGGCGTGCGGGCGGCGTCGATGATCCAGGCTTCAGGCATGGCGGACTCCATTGGTTGGCTGCGATTTTTCTAGCGCAGCCGCGCGCGTGCGCAAACGCAATTTGCGCGCGCGTTGCAGCCTTCCGCAGCGTATCGGCGGCGGTTTACGCGAAGCTCTCCGTCATCGCCGAATAGACCAGCGTGCGCAGGTCGCGGCGCAGGGTGAGGCGCGCATCGGTACCCATCACCTGCGTCATGAACACGACGGCAAGGTCTTCCTTCGGGTCGATCCAGAATGCGGTGGAGGCCGCCCCGCCCCAGAAGAACTCGCCCGGCGTTCCGGGGATCAAGGTCTTCGCCGGATCGACGGTCACGCCGCAGCCGATGGAGAAGCCGATGCCGTTGTAACCGGCCTCGCTGAATCCCGGCGCCACCGACATATCCGACAAGAGCTTGTTGTCCGGCAGAAGGTTCATGCCGAACATCGCAACGGTCTTGGGCGAGAGGATCTGCACGCCATCCAGCGTGCCGCCGCCCAGCATCATGCGGCAGAAGCGCATGTAGTCGTGCGCCGTCGACACCAGACCGCCGCCGCCGGATTCCAGCTTCGGCGGTTCGGCATAGGTGGATTTGCCCGCATCGTCCTGAAGCTGCAGCCCGCCGCCCTTCTTGGGCATGTAGCAGGAGCAGAAGCGGTCCATCTTGTCCGCGGGCACGGAGAACGATGTGTCCTTCATGCCCAGCGGCTCGAACAACCGCGTGCGCAGGAACTCGCCGAACGTCATACCGGAAAGCTTCTGCACCAGATAACCCATCACATCGATGGACACCGAATAGTTCCAGTAATCGCCCGGCGAGAAATCCAGCGGCGCTTGCGCAAGCTGGTTGATGAAGGCTTCGAGGCCCCCCGGCGTCTGGAAGTCGCCGATCTTCTTGCGGCGATATTCCGCGTCCACTTCCGTGCGCGTCATGAATCCGTAAGACAGGCCGGAGGTGTGGGTGACGAGGTCCACAACCTTCATGCGCCGTTTCGGCGGCACGGTGATGAACTGTCCGGCGGTGTTCTCCACCAAACTCGGCATGCCACTCTGATAGACGCGCAGGTCCTTGAACTGCGGGATGTGGACGTGAACGTCGTCCTCCAGCGCGAGTTTGCCTTCCTCCGCCAGCATCATCAGCGCCACGGCGGTGATCGGCTTGGTCATGGAATAGATGCGGAAAATGGCGTCCTCGCGCATCTTCTTGTCGCGCGCCAGATCCATGGCGCCGCTCATCCCGCTATGAACCAGCTCGCCCTTGCGCCACACCTGGGTGAGGATTCCCGGGAAAAATCCGCCCTCGACATATTTCTTCGTCAACACGGCATCGACCTTGCCCAGCCGTTCCGTCGAAAATCCCGCGCGTTCTCTGGCCATTTTCCTCTCCCGGATTGTTCTGCCGCCAAGCCTAGCCCAAGCCTGCGGTTTGAAAAGCCCGGATGTTTCGGGGAACGGCGAAGGATGGCGGTAACCTTCATCACATCCGCGCGTATTTCTTCCATTTCCGGCGCGAATTGCTGTAAGGAGGCGCGGGCTTTTTGTGTGTTGAAGGGCGTACGCTTTGTCCAAGACTGACTCCGGCGCGCCGCCGGCCGCTGCCGACTGGCTTCGCATTCTCAGCAACTATCGCGATCCCAGCTTTCGACGCAGCACGTTCGAGATCGTGGTCACGGCCGCGCCCTTCGTGGCGCTGTGGGCGCTGGCCTGGGCCGCGTGGGAGTTCGGCTATGGCTGGCTCTCGTTCCTCCTTGCCGTTCCCGCCGCTGCCTTCCTCGTGCGCCTGTTCATGATCCAGCACGATTGCGGCCATGGTTCCTTCTTCAAGCACCGCGCGCTGAACGACTGGACGGGCCGCGTCATTGGCGTGCTCACGCTGACGCCTTACGATGCATGGAAGCGCGCGCACAACATCCACCACGGCACCTCCGGCAATCTGGACAAGCGCGGCACCGGCGATCTCGACACGCTGACGGTCGCCGAATACCGCGCGCTGCCGTTCTGGGGCCGCATGCGCTACCGGCTCTATCGCAATCCGCTGGTGCTGTTCGGGCTTGGCCCGATCTACATGTTCATCCTGCGCCATCGCCTGCCGCTGGGCGAAACCATCAAGCATTGGCGGGCATGGATCAGCCCGATGGCCACCAACGCCGCCACCGCCGCGCTCATCGTCGGCATGATGTGGCTGGTCGGCTGGAAGGAGTTTCTGCTGATCCAGATCCCGATCACGCTCATCGCCGGCGTCATCGGCGTATGGCTGTTCTTCATCCAGCACCAGTTCGAGGACACGTTCTGGGCCGCGGACGGCGCTTGGAACGTCCATGACGCGGCGCTGCGCGGCTCATCCTATTACGTGATGCCCAAGCCGCTGGCGTGGCTCACCGCCCATATCGGCATCCACCACGTCCATCATCTTTATGCGCGCATCCCGTTCTACCGGTTGCCGCAGGTCCTGCGCGAGCAGACCCGGCTGGCCGACGCCTCGCGCGTCACGCTCTGGCAAAGCTTCAAATGCGCAAGGCTGGCCTTGTGGGACGACACCCAGCGCCGCCTGTTATCCTTCCGCGAAGCCCGCAAGATCGCTCACCACTAATCACCTCCCCCTTGTGGGGAGGTCGAAATTTGCACTTCGCAAATTTCGGGTGGGGGGATAACGCCCGCCGCCGCCCCCCCACCCGGATCGCTTCGCTCTCCGACCTCCCCACAAGGGGGAGGTGATGGTGAGATGCGCGGCATTCGTAACACTTGCCGCCGCGGCTTTGCGGTCGTTAGGGTTCCGGACCGCTATTTCGAAAAAAACAAAACCCACCGGAAACGCTCATGCCAAACCCCAATTTCACGCCGCCGCCCGGCTGGCCGGCCCTGTCCATCGCCGAAGCCCACACCAAACTCACCGCCCCCGGCGCGCCGTTCGAGACCGAGACCGTCACCATTCGCGGCATCCCCACGCGCGCGTGGAAGAACCTGCCGCCCACCTTGCGCGAGCTTCTGGCTGCCGCGCGCGCCGCGCATGGCCACAAGGAATTCCTCGTCTATGAGAACGACCGCGCGACCTACGAAGCGTTCTATCGCGCCGCCGTCGCCGTCGCGAACGAGCTTGCCAGACACGGCGTGAAGAAGGGCGATCGCGTCGCGCTCATCATGCGCAACCTGCCGGAATGGCCTGCCATCTTCTATGGCGCGGAAATCCTCGGCGCCATCGTCACGCCGCTGAACGCCTGGTGGACGGGGCCGGAACTGGAATACGGCCTTGTGGATTCCGGCACCAAGGTCGCCTTCATGGATGCCGAGCGTCTGGAACGCCTCGGCGAGCATCTGGTGAATTGCCCCGATCTGAAGCGCGTCTATGTCAGCCGCTATTCCGACGAAGTGCCCAGCCCCATCGTGCATCGCCTCGAAGACGTGCTGGGCAACGTGAACGACTGGATGAAGCTGCCCGATGCGTCGCTGCCCGATGTGCAACTCGGCCCGGACGACGACGCCACGATCCTCTACACCTCCGGCACCACCGGCAAGCCGAAGGGCGCGCTTGGCACCCATCGCAACATGCTGTCCAACATCATGGCCGCGGGCAGCGTGGCGGCGCGCAATTTCCTGCGCCGGGGCGAGACGCCGCCGGTGGCCAACCCGGACGATCCCCAGCGCACCACCTTGCTCTCCGTGCCGTTCTTCCATGCCACGGGCTGCTTCGCGGTGATGAACCCCACCATCGCGGGCGGCGCGAAGATCGTGCTCATGCGCAAATGGGAGCCGGAACTGGCCATGCAGCTCATCGAGCGCGAGAAGATCAACAGCGCCGGTGGCGTGCCCACCATCGCCTGGCAGCTCATCGAGCATCCCAACCGCCACAAATACGATCTGTCGTCGCTGGAAAGCGTGGCCTATGGCGGGGCGCCGTCGGCGCCGGAACTGGTGAAGAAGATCACCACCACCTTCCCCAAATCCGCCGCCGGCAATGGCTGGGGCATGACGGAAACCTCCGCCACGCACACCTCCAACAGCGCCGAGGATTACCAGAACCGTCCCGATAGCTGCGGCCCGGCGGTCGCGGCCTGCGACATCAAGATCATGGATATCGAAGGCAAGAAAGAATTGCCGCCCGGCGAAGTGGGCGAGTTGTGGGCGCGCGGCCCCAACATCGTGAAGGGCTACTGGAACAAGCCGGACGCCACCGCCGCCACCTTCATCGACGGCTGGGTGCGCACCGGCGATCTGGCGCGCATCGACGAAGAAGGCTTCTGCTACATCATCGACCGCGCCAAGGACATGCTGATCCGTGGCGGCGAGAACATCTACTGCGTGGAAGTGGAGAACGTCCTCTACGAGCACCCCGCTGTGATGGATGCCGCGCTGGTGCCGGTGCCGCACAAGACGCTGGGCGAGGAGCCGGGTGCCGTGGTGCATCTGAAGGCCGGCATGCACACCACCGAGGACGAATTGCGCCAGTTCGTGGCGGGCAAGCTGGCGGCCTTCAAGGTTCCGGTGAAGGTGGTGTTCTGGCCGGAGACGCTTCCGCGCAACGCCAACGGCAAGATCCTCAAGACCGAGCTGAAAAAGATTTTCGCCGCGCCGCAATAGGTGTATGGACGCCGCCACCGAACACGAGGAGTACCGCCATGGGCGCGAGTGGAATGAACGCCAAGAGAAAGCAGAAGCGCCGCCGCCACGCGGAAACGCGCAAGAAGAGCGCCGAAAAGCTCGCCGCCATCCCCGGCGCCGCGCCCAAGGCCCCGCGCCGCGGCGCAAAAGGCGCCTGAACGCGAAATTTTTTTCGCCAGGAAAACAGCCCGCCGGTCTCCCCGGCGGGCTTTTTCGTCGGCCGAACAGAGGCTTATTATGTTCCTACCGCCATCTATAATTTCCTTGACACCGCAACGGTGGTCCCGTACAAATCTCCCAATTCTCGAATTGCGCCCAAACCCCAGCCGCCCGCGAAACCCGGCGGTTTTTCTGTTTTTCCTCCCCCGTTTACGGGGGAGGGGGACCGCGAAGCGGTGGAGGGGGATGCGGTGCGCCACAGGCCCCCTCCGCTTCGCTCCGCTCAGCACCTCCCCCGTAAACGGGGGAGGAAAAGGAACAGCAAAATGCACAAGCTCTAGCTCTGCCCTCGCCCTGACCGGGCGTGGCGACAGGGAGGGATTCTTCTGGGGAAGTCGAGACTACGCGCAAGCGGGTCCGTGACGCCGAACCGGAAACAGTCCCTCACAATCGCCCCGTTCAAGGTCGCGCCCTCATAAAGCTTCAAGCTGTGGCGTCAAAGGTTGAGGGATTCTTCCATTCAAATGCAAAGCACCGGGGGGCGGTACCCCCCACGTTTCGCAATTCAACCACCAGCGCTTGCTGCCGCTTCAGCGATGCACCACCACCAGCAGGATCGCTCCGGCCAGCAGGATCGCGATGCCGGCATATTCCTGCCGCGTCGTATGATGCCGATGCACGAAACGCGAAACGCCTTGCGCGAAAATCACGTCGATCAATCCCAGCGTCCGCACATTCGCGGCCGAGGTGAGCGCGAAGCCGAGGAACCAGAACTCCGACGCCAGCGCGCCCAGAAAGCCGCCCAGCAGGCACTGTTTCCACAGCCGCATCGTGGCCTTCAGCGACGGCAGATCGCGCAAGGCAAGCCATCCCGTCAGCAGAACGGACTGGATGATCAGCCCCGTCGCCAGCGTGAACGTCGCGGCCATCTGATAATCGGCGAGATGCAGCGACAGGATCGCGCCGCGAAAGCCGATCGCCGCCACGGCGAAGGCGAGGCCCGATCCCGTTCCCACCAGCGCGGCGCGCGTGTCCGCGTAATCCGCGCCGGACTTGAACGAGATCACGACGACGCCCGCGACCGCGATCAGGATCGCCGCCAGCATCGGCATTGTCAGCGCATCGGCCAGGAACATCGCGCCGAACAGCGCCACGAACACCGGCTCGGTCTTGATATAGGCGGTGGCGACGACGAAGGAGCGCAACTCCATCGTCATCAGCATCAGCGCGGTGCCGAAGATCTGTCCCAGCGAACCGGCGACGATCCAGAACCAGAAATCGTTTTCGGGATGCGGCAACGCCTGATGCTGAACCAGATGCACGCCCAGAAGAAACAGGATCGCGAACGGTGCGCCCCACAAAAAGCGCACATTCGTCGCGCCCCAGGCGCCCAGCGGCACCATCAGTTCGCGCTGCACCATGTTGCGGCCGGTCTGCCCGGCCGCCGCGAAGACGACGAAGACGATCCAGAACCAGTTGGGCGCCGTCATGTGCCGCGCCAGCGCTCCGCCGCCGCATCGTCGCTGTGCCGCGCCGCGACCCAATGCCTGCCGCCGCTGCGTTCCTCTTCCTTCCAAAAGGGGGCGCGGGTTTTGAGATAATCCATCAGGAACTGGCAGGCCTCGAACGCCGCGCCGCGATGCTTCGCGGCCACGGCGACCAGAACGATCCTGTCGCCCGGCAGAAGCCGCCCGATGCGATGCAGGATCGTTACGCCCAGCAGCGGCCAGCGGCCTTGCGCGTCTTCCACGATGCGGCCGATCTCCCGCTCGGTCATGTGCGGATAGTGTTCCAGCGTCAGGGCCACAAGGTCGCCGTCCTTGCGCACCTTGCCGGTGAAGGTGGCGACGGCGCCGGTATCCTCGCCATCGAGCTTTGATATCTCTGCTGAGATATCGAAGTCGTCCCGTTGAATTACGATCCGAACGGTCATCCCACCCTCCCCTTGAGGGAGGGTCGAAAAATTCGAGCCCTTCGCGAAGAATTTTTCGGGGAGGGGCATGGCGCGGAAAGAGCGAGTTTGGCCCCTCCCCGGATCGCTTCGCTCTCCGACCCTCCCTCAAAGGGAGGGTGGTAGCGATTTTGAATCTTGTCAGGCTTTGTCATCCGCCCGTCACCGGCGGAAAGAACGCGACTTCATCACCCTCCTTGAGGGCTGCATCGAAGCTGGTGTGTTCCTGATTGACCGCCACGCGGATGCGCTTGGGGTCCGCGAAGGCATCGACAAAGCCGCCGCCGCGCTGGGTAAGGACCGCAATGAGATCGGAAACCGTTTTCACCCCGGCGGGCAGCGCAAGCTGTTCCTCGCCGCGGCCGGTCTTCTGCCGCACCCAGGCGAAATAGAGCAGCGTCACGTCAGGCGTCTCCCGGCGCGCGCTGCGGCGCCAGATGCTTCATGCCTTCGTTGAAATAGACGACGCCGGTGTAAACGGTCAGCGCCGCGGCGATCCACAGCGCGGCATAGGCAAGATAGGCCGAGCCCGGCACGAACTTGTCCGCGATGGGCCCCAGGATCATCGCGCCGATGGCGATCATCTGGATCGTGGTCTTGAGCTTGGCCACCGCCGTCACGCGGATGGTGACGCGCGCGCCCGCGAGGAATTCGCGCAGGCCCGAAACGAGAATTTCGCGCGACAGGATGATCAGCGCCGGCACCAGCTTCAAAAGACTGTGAAGTCCCGGCTCCAGGTTGAATTGTTCGATATTGCCTTCCGCCACCAGCATCATCAGCGCCACCGCCACCAGCACCTTGTCGGCGATGGGATCGAGCATGCGCCCGAAGTCGGACCCGGCGTTCAGCTTGCGCGCCGCAAGCCCGTCCAAAGCGTCGGAAAGCCCGGCAATGCAGAACACCACGAAGGCCACCATGCGCCATGTATTTCCCGGCAGCGCGAAGGCAATCGCGAACACGGGCACAAGCACGACGCGCAGGATGGTGATGGCATTGGGAAGGCGATACATGCGCCCACTCTATCACTCAGCCGGTGGGGTGGAAGAAGTCGTACACTTTTTTCGCCAGCGTTTTGCTGACGCCGCTGACCGATTCGAGATCGGCAAGGCTCGCCGCCGACACCGCCTTGGCCGAGCCGAAATGCTGGAGCAGGGCGCGCTTGCGCCCCGCGCCCACGCCCGCGATCTCGTCCAGCGGATTGGCACCGATGGCCTTGGATCTCTTCTTGCGATGGCTGCCGATGGCGAATCTGTGCGCCTCGTCGCGCAGTCTTTGCAGGTAGTAGAGCACCGGACTCTTGGGATCGAGGCGGAACGGCTCGCGCCCCGCCATGTAGAAATGCTCGCGCCCCGCATCGCGGTCCGGTCCCTTGGAGATGCCGACCAGAAGCACGTCCTCGACGCCGAGGTCCTCCAGCACCGCGCGCGCCACCGCAAGCTGCCCCGGCCCGCCGTCGATCAGGGCCAGATCGGGCCATTTCGCCTTGGCCTCGTCTTCCCCCGCTTCCTTCACCAGACGGGAGAAGCGTCGCGTCAACACTTCGCGCATCATGCCGTAATCGTCGCCGGGGGTGAGGTCCTGCGACTTGATGTTGAACTTGCGGTATTCGCCTTTTTCGAAACCATCCGGCCCGGCCACGATCATGCCGCCCAGCGCATTCGTGCCCTGGATATGGGAGTTGTCATACACCTCGATGCGCTTGGGCGGCGCGTCCATGCCGAAGACCTCGCAGACGCCTTCCAGCAATTCGCACTGCGCGGAATTCTCGGCCATGCGGCGGGCGAGTTGCTCGCGCGCGTTCTGCAGCGCCATCTCGACGATCTCGCGTTTCTCGCCGCGCTGCGGCACCGCGATTTCGACCTTGTGCCCGGCGCGGATCGCGAGGGCTTCTTCGATGAGTTCGCGGTTGGCGATCTCTTCGGAGAGATAGATCGCTTTCGGCGCGGGCCGCTCGTCGTAGAACTGGGCGACGAAGCTTTCCAGAACCTCCGCGCAGGAAAGCTCGCGCGGGTGGCGCGGGAAATAGGGCCGGTTGCCCCAGTTCTGCCCGGCGCGGAAGAAGAACACCTGGATGCAGGTCTCGCCGCCCTGCTGATGCGCCGCGAACACATCGGCTTCCGTAAAGGTGGTGGGATTGATGCCCTGTTGCGACTGGATATGGCTCATCGCCCGGATGCGGTCGCGGAAACGCGCGGCGGCCTCGAAGTCGAGCTGGTCCGACGCGGTGTTCATTTGCCGCGCCAGTTCGTCCTGCACCGTGCGGCTCTTGCCGTTGAGAAACTCCTCGGCTTCGCGCACCAGTTCCGCATAGCCCGCTTCGTCCACACGGCCGACGCAAGGCGCCGAGCAGCGTTTGATCTGGAACAGCAGGCAAGGGCGCGTGCGGGATTCGAACACGCTGTCCGAACACGAGCGCAGCAGGAACGCGCGCTGCAAGGTGTTGAGCGTCCGCGTCACCGCGCCCGCGCTGGCGAAGGGCCCGAAATAGATGCCTTTGGTCGATTTGGCGCCGCGATGCTTCAGAAGCTGCGGGAAGGGATGGTCCTGGCGCAGCAGGATGTTCGGAAAGCTTTTGTCGTCGCGATACGAAACATTGTAACGCGGTTTCAGCCGCTTGATGAGGTTGGATTCCAGCAGCAGCGCCTCGATCTCGCTCGCCGTGGTGACGAAGATCATCTCGGCGGTGTCCGCGATCATGCGGGTGAGCCGGTCGCTGTGCACCATGCCGCGCGCATAGGAGGTGACGCGCTTCTTCAGGCTCTTGGCCTTGCCGACATAGAGCACGTCGCCCTTGTCGTTGAGCATGCGATAGACGCCCGGCGCATCGGGCAGCGTCTTCAGATACGCCTCGATGCGCGCAGGGCCTTTGAGCGGTATGTCTGTGGTGGAGTCGCGCATGCCCGGATATTATACAACACCGGTCAAGCCGCGCATGGCAGAAATCAGCGCCTGCTGCCGCTCCGCGCCGGGATTGAGGGAGCGATACGCGCGATAGTGGCGGCGCAGATGATGAGCAATGACATTGGAAGAGCCATATCGAGGCATTGCGGCAGCGCTGGCTGCTGAAACGATCGGCCGTCGGCCGATGGCGATCCGGCGCTTCGGGACGGGACTCCAGCACTATGTTTTCGACGTCGATTTCGAAGACCATGCGCCGGTCGTGGTTCGTATTGCATCCGAGCAAGATCGGCCGGCGATGGAAGGCGCCCTCAGGCTTTCGAATTTACTGAGGCCGCGCGGCGTCAGGCTGCCCCGTATTTTGTCGGAGGGGATCGGCCACCGATTTCCGCATCTTGTTCTCGAACGGTTTCCGGGAACGGATTTGGGCGATATCAGCGGCTCGCTTTCCCGCGCCAGCCTGGAGGTCATTGCAAGGGAAGTCGCAGAAGCCCAGGCGATAACCGCCCAAACAGGATCGGCCGGCCGCTATGGCTAGGCCGTTGAGGCATAGGACGCTCCCTGTGAATTGTGGTCGCAGGTATTGCTCGCGAATCTCGCCCGCTCGCGGAAACGCATCGTGGAATCGGCGCTCTTCGATGTCAGCGCGGTCGATGCCGTGGCCGCGCTTGTTTCCACCATGAAAGCCGAGCTGGATGGCGTTCCGTCGATTGCTTTTCTTCATGATACGACGACAAAAAATGTCATCGTCACGACAACGGGCGCATTCTCCGGCATCGTTGACGTGGACGACTTGTGTTTTGGCGATCCGCGTTATCCCGCTGCGCTGACTTTGGCGGCGCTCAAGGCTTTTGGCGGGCCGATAGATTATGTCGATGCCTGGCTTCATGCCGCGAATTTTAAAAACGACAAGCTGTTCAGGCTGTATGTCGCGCTGTTCGTTGTGGGTTTCATGTCGGAACACGGCAAAGGGTTCAACGGCAACCCGCTGCCTTCGTCGGCGGAGCAGAGGGCCCAATTGCATAAGGTATTCGGCGATTGCCTTCGCCGAGCCGCAGCTTAGGGCCGCGTGCGCTCGATCTCGACGCCGGCAGATTCCGCGCCGGGCAGGGCGTGGAGTTTCTCCACCCGCACGCGGGCGGATTTCACGCGGGGATCGTCGAAGCTCGTTTCCGCGATGCGTTCGGCCAGCGTTTCGGCGAGGTTGATATGCCCCTTCGCAATGATGGCGCGGATGCGCTGCTCGATGCTGGCGTAATCGACCACCTTTTCGAGCTTGTCTTCCACCGCGATCACGTCCTCGACCGCGAGGTCTACATTGATCCGCACCGGCTGAAGCTTGCCCTGTTCGTGGCCATAGACGCCGATATGCGCCAGCACTTCGAGATTGCGGATGAAGACATGCCGGATGCCGCGCGCGGCATCGGCGATACGAAATGGCTGGACGTTGGATGTCTGCGTCATCTCATTCCACCACGTTCACGTCCGGCGTCTTCCACGCCAGATGCTGACCGCCGTCCACCGCGATCATCTGCCCGGTGACGGCCGGAGCCTCCAGAAGATAGCGCACCGCGTCGCAAACGTCCTGCGGTTCGGCCCCGCTTTTCAGCATAGTGGCCTCGCGCTGGCGGCGGAAATCGGCCTCGCTCTGGCGCGCGTTGCGCATGGTGGGGCCCGGTCCCACGGCATTGACACGGATACGCGGAGCGAGGGCCTGCGCCAGCGTGGTGTTCAGCCAGTAGAGGCTGGCCTTGCTCAGGCTGTAGGACAGGAACTGCGGCGTCGGCTTCAGCACGCGCTGATCGATGAGATTGACGATCGCGCCTTTCTGGTCGCGCGGAAGCTGTTTCGCGAAAGCCTGTGCGAGCACGAAGGGCGCACGGAGGTTCACCTCCATGTGCTTGTCCCAGCTTTCGCGCGTGGCGCTGACCCATTCGTCGTTCTCGAACAGCGACGCGGAATTGACGAGTGCGGTGATCGGGCCAAGTTCTTTCGCTGCCCGCGAAACCAGTTCGCTCGTTTCGCTCTCGCGCATCAGATCGGCTTTGAGCAGCGCGACTTTCACCCCGGCGGTGCGTGCATCCTCTGCTGTCGCGCGCGCTTCCTTTTCGGAGGCATTGTAATGCAGCGCGATGTTCCAGCCATGCCGCGCCAGATCGAGTGCGATAGCGCGGCCCAGCCGCTTCGCCGCGCCGGTGATGAGAACGGTTTTGATCCGGTCTGCCATGCGGCCCTTATAGCACGCGGTTCAGACGACGAAGCCCACGGTTTTCTTGATGTCGAGCATGATCGGCTCCGCCACCGTGCGCGCTTTTTCCGCGCCGGAGCGGAGGATGCGGTCGATTTCTGCGGAGTCCGCCATCAACCGGCGCATCTCGTCCGCAATCGGCTTCAGTTTCGTCACCGCCAGTTCCGCCAACTCGTTCTTGAAGCCGGAGAATTGCTGCCCGGCAAATTGCGCGATCACGTCTTTCATCGGCTTGTCGGCGAGGCCCGCATAGATGTTGAGCAGGTTCTCGGCTTCCGGCCGTCCCGCAAGGCCCTTCTCGTTCTCCGGCAGCGGATTGGGATCGGTCTTGGCGCGGCGGATCTTGTTCGCGATGGTATCGGCATCGTCCGTCAGGTTGATGCGCGAATTATCGGACTCGTCCGTCTTCGACATCTTCTTGGCGCCGTCGCGGAGCGACATCACGCGCGTGCCCGGTCCGGTGATCACCGGCTCGGGCAGCGGGAAGTAGTCCGGCACGGCATAATCGTTGTTGAACTTCTGCGCGATATCGCGCGCCAGTTCGAGATGCTGCTTCTGGTCTTCGCCGACCGGCACATGCGTGGCCTTATAGACAAGAATGTCCGCGGCCATCAGCACCGGATAGGTGTAGAGGCCAACTGACGAACGTTCCTTGTGCTTGCCGCTCTTCTCCTTGAACTGGGTCATGCGGTCCAGCCAGCCGAGGCGCGCCACGCAGTTGAATATCCACGCTAGCTCGGCGTGTTCCTTCACCATCGACTGCGCGAAGATCGGCGTGTGCTTCGGATCGACGCCCGAGGCGATATAGGCCGCCGCCACCTCGCGCGTCGCGCGCGTAACGTCCTTCGGCAAGGCGTAGCCGGAATCCTGCGTCAGCGCGTGCATGTCCACGACGCAGAAGAAACAGGGCATCTCGTTCTGCATGCGCACCCAGTTCTTCAGCGCGCCCAGATAATTGCCGAGGTGCAGCGTGTTCGTCGGCTGCATGCCGGAAAGGACGAGTTGCTTGTGGGTGCTCATGACGGGCCTCTAAAAGCGCGATCCGGAAAAGTGTGAAGCGGTTTTCCGGATAAATCGCGCGAAATCAAAGAATCCCGAGCGTGATCCAACTGGATCATGCTCGGGAAGGCGCGGGTTATGCCCGCAAAGGCTCCCGGCCTTCAAGGGCTTCCTCGTCCAGCACTTTCAGGAGGCGCTCTTCCACGCTTTTCAGCCGGTCTTTGTGGGTGATTTTGTGGCCGAACCCGTCTCGCACATAGAAGACATCAATGGCTCGCTCGCCATAAGTGGCAACGATGGAGGAGGAGATCGAAAGCCCGCTTTCGAACAGCGCCTGCGTCACGTCATACAGGAAGCCCTGCCGGTCGAGGCCTTCCACTTCCACAACCGTCGCGGTCGTGGAGGCTTCGTTGTCGAAGCCGACACGCGGCTGAATCCGGAACGCGGCGACGCGCTTTTTGCGGGCCGGGCGCTGCGCCAGCACGCGCCTGGGCGACGTCTCGCCGGCGAGCGTTTTCTCGATGGTCTGCCGCATCCGCGCCAGCCGGGCAGCGTCGTCGAAAGCATCGCCCTCGGCGTCCTGCACCCAGAACACGTCCAGCGCGAAGCCGTCGCTGGTGGTGAAGGCTTTCGCGTCCACGATGGAGCCGCCGGAAATCGCAATCGCACCGGCGAGCTTGGAGAACAGGCCCGGATGATCCGGCGTGTAGATCGTCACTTCCGTGGCCGCGCGCGTCGCATCACTTTGTGTGAGCAGCGCCAGCAAATCGCCGCCCGCGTCGGCTTGCGCCATCAACCGCGCCTGCCGCTCATGCGCGGCGCCGTCGAAGGCGAGCCAATAGGCATCGTAGTGCCGCGACAACGCATGCTCGCGCACCGGCGGCGCAAGATCGGCAAGCCGATCCTGCAAACCGGCCTTGGCGTCTTCGATCCGCGCCGCGCGGCCGGGTGTGGCATCGCCGCCGGACATCAGCGCCTCGGCTTCGTAATAAAGCTCGCGCAGCAACTGGCCCTTCCAGCCGTTGAACACGCCGGGGCCCACTGCGCGAATGTCGGCGACGGTCAGAACCAGCAGCAGCCGCAACATCTCGGGCGATTGCACCGCCGCCACGAAGTCGCGCACCGTTTTGGGATCGGAGAGATCGCGCTTCTGCGCCGTGTCGCTCATCACCAGATGCTCGCGCACAAGCCATGCCACCGCTGATGTTTCCGACGGGGAGAGGCCGAGGCGAGGGCAGAGGCTTTCCGCAATGCTGGCGCCGACCACCGAATGATCGCCTGGCAGTCCCTTGGCGATGTCGTGCAGCAGGATCGCGCAATAAAGGACATTGCGGGATTGAATGCGCTTGATGATCTCGGTCGAGAGCGGATGGTCCTTCTTGAACTCCCCGCGCTCGATGGCGGCGACAATGCCGACGGCGCGGATCAGATGCTCGTCCACCGTATAGTGATGGTACATATTGAACTGCATCAGGCCCACGGCATGGTCGAACGCCGGCACGAAGCGGCCCAGAACGCCGGCCTCGTTCATCCAGCGCAGCGTCCGCTCCGGATCGCGCCGCGAGGTGAGGATGTCCAGGAACAGCCGATTGGCTTCGGGATCGTTGCGAAGCTTCTCGTCGATCAGATCGAGCGAGCGCGTGATCGTGCGCAGCGCGGCGGGATGAACGTCCACGCTTTTCTGGTCCGCCATGTGGAAGATGCGGACCAGGTTCGCCGGATCGCGCGAGAAGGCATCCGGCGGCGCGTTCAGCCGCCCGCCTTCGACGAAGAAATCTTCGGCGCCGGTGCGCGGCTTCAGGAAGCCCGGCAGCAGCCGCGCGAGCGACGGCTTGGGCTTGCGATTCTGCTCTTCCAACGCCGAACAGAAGATGCGGGTGAGATCGCCCACATCCTTGGCGACCAGAAAATAGGCCTTCATGAATTTCTCGACGGCGCGGCGCGGGGATTCGCCAGTGAAGCCCATGCGCGTGGCAAGATCGGGCTGAATGTCGAAAGAGATCCGCTCTTCGGCGCGGCCGACCAGATAGTGTAAGCGTACGCGAACGTCCCACAGGAAGGCTTCGGCCTGCTGGAACGTCTGCAATTCATCGCGCGTATAGACGTCGCCGACGAGGTCGGCGGTGTCGTCGGTGTGATAGATGTATTTGCCGATCCAGTAGAGGGTCTGCAGGTCGCGAAGTCCGCCTTTGCCCTCTTTCACATTGGGCTCGACCAGATAGCGGCTTTCGCCCTGGCGCATGTGACGCTGGCCGCGCTCGGCAAGTTTCGCCTCGACGAAATCCTGACCGGAGCGCGCATCGGCTTCGTTCCAGAACTGTGTGCGCATCTGGTCGAAGATCGTGCGGTCGCCCCACAGGAAGCGCGCTTCGAGCAAGGCGGTCTTGATCGTCACATCCTGCTTGGCGAGCCGCGCGCATTCCGCAAGCGAGCGCGTGGCGTGTCCGACCTTCAGCCCCAGGTCCCATAGCATATGCAGGATGAACTCGATGACGCTCTCGCCCCACGGCGTTTCCTTGTAGGGGCGCAGGAACAGCAGATCGACATCGGAGAAGGGCGCCATCTGGCCGCGGCCGTAGCCGCCGGTGGCAACGATGGCGATGCGCTCCGCCTGTGTCGGGTTCTGCGCGTAATAGAAATGCTTGGTGGCGAAGTCGTAGAGAACCTGCAGCAGCGAATCCTGAAGGGCCGAAAGCGCATGGGCTGCGGCAAGGCCCTGCATTTCGCCACCGTCCACGCGGGCCTTCACCTGCGCGCGCGCATCGTTGAAGACAGACTTGATGTGGGCAAGCGCCAGCTTGCGCAGTTTTGCGGAGTCCGGATTGGCGCGCGCCAGAGCCGTGAGATCGCGCCGCAGCGCGTCACCGTCGAGAAGGTCTATCCGAAGCGGGATGCCCAAAGTTCACCTTTGCCGGAACCGCATAGAAAGGCGCGGTTCCGGCAAAGGCAAGGCGGGAAAACTGCCTACATTTTGGACTGCAGCGGCACCAGCGGCGCATCGGCCAGCCAACGGTTGAACAGGCCCGCCAGTCCCCCGCCGACGAGGGGCGCCAGCCAGAACGCCCAGAGTTGGGAGACGGCCCAGGTCCCCTGGAAAATCGCCACGCCGGTTGAGCGCGCGGGATTCACCGAGGTGTTGGTAACGGGAATGGAAATGAGATGGATCAGGGTCAGTGCAAGACCGATGGCCAGCGGCGCAAAGCCGGTGGGCGCGCGCGGCGACGTGGAGCCCAGGATCACAAGCAGGAACATGAAGGTCATCACCGCCTCGCAGATGAGCGCGGCTTCCATCGAATAGCCTTGCGGCGAATGCTCCGCATATCCGTTGGATGCAAAGCCGCTCGCGGTGGCGTCGAACCCCGCATTGCCGGAGGCGATGGAATAGAGAACCGCCCCGGCCAGGATGCCGCCGGCCACCTGCACCACCCAGTATGGGATCACGTCGCTGAACGGTATGCGCCCGGAGGCGTAAACGCCGAGAGTCACGGCTGGGTTGAAATGTCCGCCGGAGATATGCCCGAAAGCATAGACCCCGGTGAGGACGGTGAGGCCGAATGCCAGCGCCACACCGGCATAGCCGATGCCGATATCCGGCAATGTGGCCGCCAGCACGGCGCTGCCGCATCCGCCCAGCACGAGCCAGAACGTGCCGATGAATTCGGCGACAAGTCTGCGCGTCATATCCATGTCGAAGGTTCCCCCCCTGTTCGCAACGAACGCGAATCACGCCCGATAGGGAAAGGTTACACCCCGGCTTGCGAAGTGATGGCGGAGCGACGCCGGGCTCAGGCTTTCAGCGGAATGTAGTTCGGCGTGGCTTTTACGCGCGCGTTCCAGCGCTGAATTGCGGGATATCGTGCCAGATCGAAGCCGCCTTCATCGGCACTGTGCGTATAGCCATAGAGCGCAATGTCGG
>JAFECN010000109.1 GCA_018242145.1 Pseudomonadota bacterium | reverse complement strand
TGGTCCACGCGGCGGACGATACGCCCGCGCCGATTCCGAACGCCATTAGCTTGTGATAGGCGGGATGGAATTCCACTTCGTCGATGCGCTGGCCGTATTTGTCGAACCGGCGAAGCTGCGGCGGGTTTTTGTTCGCCTGCATCGCCCATTCGGCGACTTCCGCCGAACCGCAGCGCGCCCCGAATTCCGAAAGCCGCGCGCGGTGCGCTTCGCCGCCCGCATGTTTCAGCGCATTCTGCAACGCCCGATCGCCGGTGAAGAGGTTCACCTCCTCGAAAGGCGGCGGCTGGTTGGTGACGTCGTGGGTCTCCAGATACGTTTCGGGACGGAGCGGGGTCATGGATATCTCCCTGATGGCGCAATTATAGGCGCGCAAATCGCTTTGCGCTCCCCATGTTTCTGTTAGGGTTTGGCCAGAGGAAACGCCCGAAGAGGCTGAATGACGATCGAAACGAGCGCCGCCGAAGCGGCCGAAGCCGCGCAGCCCGATGGCGCCGTTCTTGTCGGCCCGGCAGAACACTCCGGCGTGAGCGGACGGGGCTACATCCTCCTCATCCTCACGCTCGTCTATGTGGTGAATTATCTGGACCGCCAGATCCTCGGCATTCTTCTGCCCTTCATCCAGAAGGAATTCGTGCTGGACGATTTTCAGGGCGGATTGCTCTCCGGAACGGTGTTCGCCGTGATCTACGCCACGCTGGGCATCCCGCTGGCCACGCTGGCAGATCGCTGGAACCGGCGCAATCTGATCGCGGCCTCGCTGGCGACGTTCAGCCTGATGACGGTGATCTCGGGCTATGTCACGCAGTTCTGGCAGTTGATCCTCACCCGCTTCTTCACCGGCGTGGGCGAAGCGGGCACGGGGCCGTCGATCAATTCGATGATTGCCGATCTTTATCCGCCGGAGAAACGCGCCGGCGCGCTGGCATTCTATTCGGCGGGATTGAACATCGGCCTTCTGCTCGGCTTCTTCGGCGGAAGCTGGATGCTGCAGCATTATGGCTGGCGCAGCGCCTTCATCGCCTCCGGCGCGCCGGGCTTGCTGCTCGTGTTCCTGCTGCTGTTCACGGTGCGCGAGCCGCAGCGCGGCGCGGTGGACGGGATGCGGGACACCGGAGACACGCCAAGCCTGTGGACGACGGTGAAGCATCTCTGGAAACTGCCGTCGTTCCGCTGGATGGCCGTGGGCGGCGGCCTGAGCGCATTCGGTGGCTATGCCGGTCTGGCCTTCATTCCGAAGTTTCTTTTTGTCTCCCACCACATGACGCCAGTGCAGATCGGCGTGACGCTGTCGTTGCTCACGGGAATCTTCGGCGCCATCGGCACCTATTTCTCCGGTTATTTCGCGGATCGCTTCGGCAAGCGCGACACCAACTGGTATATGTATGTGCCGATCATTGCGACGTTCATATCGATTCCGTTCGCGCCTGTTTTCTATCTGTCATCCAGCACGACCGTTGCCCTCATCGCGGCGTGCGGGCCGGCCATGATGGGCGCCAGTTATCTCGGCTCCCTCTACGCGATGGCGCAGGGCATGGTGCCGCTGCGCATGCGCGCGCAGACCATCGGCATCCTTCTGTTCGTCCTGAACATGATCGCGCTGGGGCTTGGCCCGGCCACGGTTGGGTTCATCAGCGATCAGTTGCGGCCCTATGTGGGCGACGATTCGCTACGCTATGCCCTGATGACCAGCATGATCACCGGCGCACTGGGCGCCTTCTGTTACTGGCGCGCCACCAGAACCCTGAAATCCGACCTTGCCCGCGGCGGTGTGACCGCTCTGGGTTGAGAGGCGCTGCCCCCGTGGTTAAGGTCGATTCATGGTGCGCGTGCGGGAATTTGCGGCAGTAGCTTCTGTGGCCATGCTGGCCGTGACGGTGGCGTATTGGACGCAAAGATTTGAATCGAACAGTGCGCTGCAAGCGACTGTTGCGAAATGGATTCCCGATTTCTCCCACGAGACGCTCGCGGCGAAGGCCGAACCGGCAAACCCTCCGGCCGCGATACCCGCAAGCGCGCCGCAATGGGCGGCGACAGGTTCCGCGCCCAGGCCGCTCGCGGTGCCCGTGAAGGTGGCGGCCGCCAAAGTCGTTCTTCCGCCACCGAAGCTTGTTGCCGCTGCCGTCTCGGCGCCGCAGCAGCTTGCCGAGGGTCCGGCGCCGTCGAAACCCATTGCGCCGCCACCCGCGGTCGAAACCGATGGCGCCAGCGCGCAAGCCGTCGCCGTGGCGGAGCGTGTGCGCCAATCCGTGCCCGCCGAGCTGTTTCCCTATTTCGATGTCTATCTCTATGTGAGCAAGGCGGCGTCGGGGCCGTGGGCGCAGCACATGTTCGTCTTCCACAAGACGGATGCAGGGCGTCTCGCGTTTGAAGAGACATTCCCGGTCTCCACGGGCCGTGAGCGCGCCGAGAAATATTTCACCAGCACGCCCACAGGCCTGTTCGAACTCGATCCGGCGCGCTTCGACGCGCACCACCGCTCGCACCGCTGGAACGGCGCGCCGATGCCGTGGGCCATGTTCCTGAATTACACGATCCACAACCGCGATACGGGTGTGGCGCTGCATTCCGGCATCGGTCATGTGGCGCTGCTAGGGCAGCGGGCCTCTGGCGGCTGCGTGCGGATGCCTCCCGAGAAGGCGGAGGAATATTTCCGCCGCTTCCAGGCAACGGAGCATGGGCTGGTCCCGGTTTTCGCCTTCGATTCGCTTGCCGGCACCACCCGGACGGACGGCATGCTGAAGCGGGACGCCGCCGGAAATCCGGTGCTGACCCCCGGCTACAAGGTCCTGCTGATCATCCAGGATTATCCAGGCGGTCCGGCCACCGTGGCCGTTTTGTCGTAACCCTTAAGACTTTTCCCTTGTCCGGGAACCGATTTTTCGCAATCTTGTTAACCTCTTAGCGTACCAAAACGGGACAAATCCCGTTGCGGGCCGGTAGGCTGTCGCCTCCGAGGGGTAAGCGTGTGATTTCGTTACGGAAGCTGAGTGTTTTCTACCTGGCGGCTGCCTCCAGCTTCGCCTTGGCGATCGGCTTTTCCGAACACCCCACATGGAACGTCGCTGCGCATGACAGCGCGCGCTTCGCCGGCGAGCAGGGCGCGACGGCCGCCGCCGCGCTCAATCGCTATGTCGTGCAGCCGGGATGGGCGGCCACCAAGGTCGCGTCGGTCGCGTTGTTCAATCAAGTGGCGAACAGCTTCGACAGGCATGATGTGGATGTGGCCGCGCGCAAGCCCGAGAAGCCCGTCGCCGTCGCCAAGGCGGCGCCGAAGAAGCCGGCACCCGAAAAGAAGGAGCAGGTGATCGCGGATATCGGGCCGCGCGAGTCCATCGACAATCAGCCGCGCGCGCTCGCGCCGCCCTCACTTCGTCCGCCGATTGTGGAGAGCAAGCCGAGCCTTCCCGCACCGCCTGCTGCCGAACCCGCGCCGGAAACCAGAGTGGCGAAGGCGTCAAAGCCGGACTTCACGCTGGCGCCGCAGGCGACTGTGCCTGCCTTGCCCAGAACGCCCGCCGAGATGGCGCCCCCGCCGCCCGTCAATGACCATCCGCCGAGCGGCGCGGCGCTGGCGCGCGTTGCGGCGCATTTCCGCCAGAGCCTGACGAAAGAGATGCTCGACAATTTCGAGCTGTTCCTCTTCGTCAGCAAAGCCGATCACGGCAGCGCCGCGCAGCGCATGTATGTCTTCCAGAAGCAGGCGAGCGGCGATCTCGTCATGCTCTACAACTGGCCGGTGTCGACTGGGCGCGAGATCGTCGAGATGGCGCCGAACGGCACGCTGCAACCGAGCTATACGCCGGCGGGTTACTACGAACTCGATCCGAAGCGGATGTTCGTGCATCACTTCTCGGGCCAGTGGCACCAGCCGATGCCCTACGCGATGTTCTTCAACTGGGAGAAGAACGGCTACATGACGGGCTTGGCGATCCATGGCGCGCATGGCGACGATGTCGGCTTGCTCGGCACCCGCTCCAGCGCCGGCTGCGTGCGCTTGGCGCCGCAGAACGCGCGCGTTCTCTTCTCGCTCATCAAGAACAACTACAAAGGTCTGGTGCCGAAGTTCGCCTATGACAAGCGCACCGCGACCATGAGCAATCAGGGCGTTCTGGTCCACACGCCCGACGGCAATCTGAAGATGGCCGAAGGCTACAAGGTGCTGGTCTATATAGAGAACTATGGCGGCGAGAACGTGGTCGCCGCGTTGTTCTGAACAACCATTTGTCATCGCCCGCTTTATGCGGGCGACCCAATTTCCTTTTTAGCAGAAGGAAAAATGGGTTGCCCGGACAAGCCGGGCAATGACGAATCTGGAATTTGGAAGCAAACGCAGTGCCTATGCGTGCCCCGTGATCAGCCACAGGATGATGATGATCGGGATCGGCACGCCGATCAGGTAGAGCAGGCAGGAGCGCATGGTTCACCCTCACATCGGCGCTTCGCGGACATAATGGCGGAGGGCGCGTGAAGTTCCAATCGGCTACGCTCGGCGCAGTTCGTAAAGCGTCACGGCGGCGGCGTTGGAGACGTTCAGGCTTTCCGTGCTGCGCGCGATGGGGATGAACGCCGCCACGTCGCAATGCTCGCGCACCAGCCGGCGGATGCCCGAGCCTTCCGACCCCAGAACGATGGCGACATCGCCGGAATGGGCCGCTTCCTGCAGCGATTGCTCGCCGTCGCCGGCCAGCGCGATGCGCCAGAAGCCCAGGCGGCCCAGATCTTCCAGGGCGCGGGAGATGTTCACCACCTCGACATAGGGCACCGCGTCCAGCGCCCCGGAAGCCGACTTCGCCAGCACGCCGGATTCCGGCGGCGCATGACGGTCCTGAACCACCACCGCGCTCGCGCCGAACGCCGCCGCCGAACGCAGGATCGCGCCGACATTGTGCGGATCGGAAATCTGGTCCAGCACGACGACGATTTTGCGCTGGCCCGCGACGCCGCCTGCCGCCCCATCGCGGTCCGGCGTCGAAGAAAGCAAATCTTCCAGATCGAGTTTCGGCAGCTTTTCGACCTGCACCGCCACGCCCTGATGCACCGCGCCGTCCGGCAGCATGCGGGCGATCGCATTCATGTCCGCGATCTCGTGCTTCACCCGCCCCAGAAGCTTGGCGCCGATTTCCTGCGCCGCGCGTTCGGTGAGCACGGCGCGATGCACCTTGCGGCGCGGATTGGCGAGCGCCGCCATGACGGGATGCATGCCATAGAGCCACAAGCCGCTATCCGCGCCACGCGGGCGCTGATGTTGGTCCCGGGGATGGAAATGGCGTCGATCTTTGTGGCCGTCTTTGCGGGGCATGCCGTCTTATAGGGCCTTCGCGATCCGCCACAATTGCCAAATCCGCGACTTTTCGGTAACGTCTGTAACAAGTGTAACAGGAATGACGGCGAGTCTCCCGATGAACATGAAAATGGATACGAGCGTGGTGCGGATTTCCCGCGCCCTGGATGAAAGGCTAACGGCGCTGGCGGCGAAAACCGGACGGCGGAAGAGCTACTACGCCTCCAAGGCCATCGCTCAGTATCTTGAGGACCTGGAGGACTACCTTGCCGCCAAAGAGGCGCTCAAAAAGAGCAAGCGAAGCTACACCCTCGAAGAAGTCGCCAAAAAGCTCGGTCTGGACTATTAGCTTTCTGGATATCGCGTTTGCGCAACTCGCGGCGCTGCCCAAGGCCGATCGAGAGCATATTCTGAATTTCCTCCATTTGCGCCTGAAGCCGCTTCCCGATCCGAGGCAGTATGGCAAAATGCTGGAAAGGGAGTTCGAAGGCTTGTGGCGCTATCGCGTCAACGATTACCGGATCATCTGCACCATTGACGACGCGACATCGCATGTTCAGGTCGTCCGGGTCGGCCACCGGTACGACGTTTACCGACCCGGTTGACAGGCCCGCCCAATTGCCCGATATCCGCGCGCTCTTATCGCCAAATTCCGCAAGGAAACTGCGAAGTTTGGGGGAATGTCCCGAGCGGCAAAGGGGGCGGACTGTAAATCCGCTGGCTTCGCCTTCGTAGGTTCGAGTCCTACTTCCCCCACCACTTCTCGCGTATGTTGGCGCGGCGCGGGTGTAGCTCAATGGTAGAGCTCCAGCCTTCCAAGCTGGCTACGTGGGTTCGATTCCCATCACCCGCTCCAACCTTCGAACATCCGTTTCATTTCAGGATGCCGTGCAATCTGGCGCTCGAGCCAATCCAGCCCACGCCGGATTTCCGCGCCCTGCATTTGCCGCGCCTGATCCAGCACGTCGCGGCGCAGCGCAGCGTCGTAGCCATACTCCTGCGCCTTGGAATAGGTGCGCATGTCCGGCCCCGAAACGATGTGCGCGATCTGCTCCGGGCTGGCCTCGACACCGAGGTGCCGAAAACAGTTCGCCAAGGCGGCCGCCGGATCGGCAAGGAAACGGTCGAAGTCGAGCCAGTGGATACGATCGGATGAATCCCGGGCCGCGGCGAGCGCGCACATTTCGCTGGCCCAACTCATTGCGACCAGCGCACCCATGGACGTCACGGGCTCCAAGGCGCCGCCGATGTGCCGTTGCAGGCGCTTCGCGCGCAGGTCTGCCAGCATCTGCGCTTCCTTGGGCGAATGCTCCGCCCCGAGGATTGTCGCCAGATAGTTCTCGGGCGACACGAACATGAAGATGGCCTTGGGCCGGTTGGGCCGCCGCAAAATCTCCCCCGCCAGTTCGGAGGCGAAGCTTGTGGCTTTGACGATCGCGCGCTGTTCCGGCCGGAACGTCCGCGACCAGAGTTTCAGGACGGTGGCGAGATACGCCTCGAACTCTTCCGCGCTCCAGCGGTGCGGCGTGGCCTCCGCCTCGGCGCGAATCCGCGCCAGCGTCCGCAGGATGTCGGGCTCGCGCAGGGAGAAGAGGGCGGGGTGCCGTCCCAGCAGCCGGGCAAGAAGCGTCGAACCCACATGGCCGATGTGGAAAATGAAGTCCGCGTTCTCCGCAAGGCGAGCGTCTTGTGCCGCTGCTGCCAAGTCCCGAAAGGCCACGGTTCCGGCGATCACGCCGGGGCTGAGAATGCGGCCGTCCAGAAAGCTGGCTTTGGCGTAGTCGGCCTCCGCCAGCCGGATCAGGGTCACCGAATCGGTGCGCACATCGAGGCTGTGCGGAAAAAGTTCCGGAGAGCGGGTGAGGGGCTGGGCGAGCGGGTTCATGGGCGAGGGCCGGTTCGGGGTTCCATAGCACGCGCAGGACGAAATCTGCTGGTTTTCCGGTCAGGGCTGGCAGGCCTCCGGTCCAATCCACAGGTCCGGAAAAGGTCTTGGGAACGCTGCGATTTTTCCCCGTTTACCGCTTGATAAGCCCCGGTTCCGCTGGTAAACCCTCGCCCCTTGGCAAAAAGCGAACGCGCTGGCGGTGTATGTCCCGCTTCCGGCGCGCTGTCTTTTTGTCATTAGGAGTGTAGCTCAGTTGGTAGAGCATCGGTCTCCAAAACCGAGGGCCGTGGGTTCGAGTCCCTCCACTCCTGCCAAGTGATGCACGAACGAGAAACGGATTCAATATCGTGGCGGATGCAACCAGGAAAACGGCAGACAACGACGGCAAGGATTTGCCCGCGCCGGCTTCTGCGCGCCGCGGCGGTCCGGTTCAGTTCATCCAGGAGGTGCGCCGCGAAACCTCCAAGGTGACGTGGCCGACGTGGAAGGAGACCTATCTCACCACGATCGTGGTGTTTGTGATGGTCGGTCTCACCATGGTGTTTTTCTTTGGGGTCGATTGGCTGCTCGCGATGGGCGAGCGCTGGCTGATCGGCGCGATGAGCTGAGAACGAAATTATGAGCGAAGCCGCAACCGCACCCAAAGTCGTCGCCGACGCGCGCTGGTACATTGTCCACACCTACTCGAATTTCGAGAAGAAGGTGGTGGAGGAGATCAAGCGCCAGGCGAAGATTCAGGATCTCGAAGACTACATCGCGGACGTGATTGTCCCGGTGGAAGAAGTCGTCGAAGTCCGCCGCGGCCAGAAGAAGAATGCCGAGCGCAAATTCCTTCCGGGTTATGTGCTGCTGCACGCCAAGCTGACGGACGAGGTTTATCACCTCGTGAAGAACGTCGCGAAGGTGACGGGATTCCTCGGTCAGAATAACAAGCCGATGCCGCTGCGCCAGGCGGAAGTCGATCGCATCCTCAACCAGGTGCACGAAGGCGCGGAGCATCCGAAGTCCTCGATCACCTTCGAGATCGGCGAGCAGGTCAAGGTGGCGGACGGTCCGTTCGCGTCGTTCAACGGCGTGGTGGAAGAAGTGGACGAAGCGCGTTCGCGTTTGAAGGTCGCAGTGTCGATCTTCGGCCGCGCGACGCCGGTGGAACTGGAATACGGACAGGTCGAGAAGGTCTGACGAAATTCGCGATGGAGCGATCCATCGCGCAACCGCGGGAGAGCCGGCCAGGTTCGTTTGTACCGCAAACCGCTAAGGAGGCGGCTCTAGAGTGGCGAAGAAAGTAGTCGGTTACATCAAATTGCAGGTGCCCGCCGGCGCGGCGAATCCGTCGCCGCCGATCGGTCCTGCGCTCGGTCAGCGCGGCCTGAATATCATGGAGTTCTGCAAGGCGTTCAACGCCAAGACGCAGGACCAGGAAAAGAACATGCCGATCCCGGTGACCATCACCGTGTTCTCGGACAAGTCGTTCACCTTCGAGATGAAGACGCCGCCGGCGTCCTATTTCCTCAAGAAGGCCGCGAAGCTGCAGTCGGGCTCCAAGACCCCGGGTCTTTCCTTTGCCGGTTCGGTGACCAAGGCGCAGGTGCGCCAGATCGCCGAAGCGAAAATGAAGGATCTGAACGCCAACGACATCGAAAACGCGATGCTGCTGATCGAAGGCTCCGCGCGCTCGATGGGTATCGAGGTGAAGGGGTAAGCCATGGCACACGTTTCAAAGCGCTTTAAGAAAGCCACCGACGGCGTCGATACCGCGAAGGCCTATGACGTCGCCGAGGCCGTGAAGCTCATCAAGAGCCGCGCGACCGCGAAGTTTGACGAGACGATCGAACTGTCGATCAATCTGGGCGTCGATCCCAAGCATGCCGACCAGATGGTGCGCGGCGTCGTCGCGCTGCCGTCCGGCACGGGCCGCTCGCTGCGCGTCGCGGTGTTCGCGAAGGGCGCGAAGGCCGAAGAGGCGAAGAAGGCGGGCGCCGATATCGTCGGCGCCGAAGACCTGTTCGAAACCGTGAACAAGGGCGAAATCAATTTCGACCGCTGCATCGCGACGCCGGACATGATGGGTCTCGTCGGCCGTCTCGGTAAGGTGCTCGGCCCGCGCGGCATGATGCCGAACCCGAAGGTCGGCACCGTGACGATGGACGTGACGCAGGCGATCAAGGACGCCAAGGGCGGCGCCGTGGAATACCGCGTCGAGAAGGCGGGCATCGTTCAGGCCGGCGTCGGCAAAGCGAGCTTCACCGAAGACGCGATCGTCGCGAACGTCAAAGCGTTCGTGGACAGCGTGATGAAGGCCAAGCCGTCGGGCGCCAAGGGCACCTATATGAAGAAGATTTCGCTCTCATCGACGATGGGGCCTGGCGTGAAAATCGCGCTTGGCAGCGTCGGCGCATCGAGCGCGGCGGCGTAAGAAATAATGTCCTTATGGTGAGCTTGTCGTGCTTCGACAGGCTCAACACGAGGAGAGAGAAACAAAGTCCTCATCCTGAGCTTGTCGAAGGATGAGGAGACTGACTTCGGGCCGGCGATGGCTCGAACTGTCCGAGACCACCGGAGTGCTTAGGCACTTAAAATTCTCCGGTGCAGACAGGGAAGAAAACCGATTTCGAGGGGAACCTCGCATTCGGGTTTGAAGCCCTGGGGCAGAAGTGAGTGTCACAGGGCTCTGCTTCGGATCGCCACGGAGCAGGGTTGATAGGAGAGCACAGTGGATAAAACCCAGAAGGCGGAAGTCGTCGAAGACCTGAATGGCGTCTTTGCGAATGCCGGCTCCGTGGTTGTCGCCCACTACACGGGCCTGACGGTCGCCGAGTTGAGCGATCTCCGCGCACGCATGCGTGCGGCCGGAGCATCGTTCCGCGTGGCGAAGAACCGTCTGGCCGTGCGCGCTCTGAAAGGAACGCCGATCGAGGGCATTTCCGATCTCTTCAAGGGTCCGACGGGCATTGCGGTGAGCAATGATCCGGTCGCGGCCGCGAAGGTGTCGGCGGCCTACGCCAAGGACAACGACAAGCTCGTGATCCTCGGCGGAACGGTGGGAACGACGACTCTGGATGCGAACGGCGTCAAAGCCCTCGCAACCCTGCCGTCGCTCGACGAACTGAGAGGCAAGATCGTGGGGCTGCTCGTTGCACCCGCCACGAAGATTGCCGGGGTCGTTCAGGCTCCCGCGGGGCAACTCGCCCGCGTCATCGGTGCGTATTCCAAGAAAGAGGCGGCGTAAGCGGCAGCCAACCAACCATTCAAATCCGAAAACTGAAGGAAGTAAGAAATGTCGAAGATCGAAAAGCTTGTTGAAGACCTGTCGTCCCTCACGGTTCTGGAAGCCGCGGACCTCGCGAAGCTGCTGGAAGAGAAGTGGGGCGTGTCGGCTGCTGCTCCGGTGGCGGTTGCCGCCGCTGCGGGTCCGGCCGCGGGTGCCGCTCCGGCCGCCGAGAAGACCGAGTTCACGGTCGTTCTCACCGACGCGGGCGCCAACAAGATCAACGTCATCAAGGAAGTCCGTGCGATCACGGGCCTGGGCCTGAAGGAAGCCAAAGACCTCGTCGAAGGCGCCCCGAAGGACGTGAAGGCCGATGTGTCCAAGGACGAAGCCGAAAAGATCAAGAAGCAGCTCGAAGGCGCCGGCGCCAAGGTCGAGTTGAAGTAATAAGGAGGCGAGGAGGGTTGAATAACCCACCCCGCGTGCATATTTCGTTCACCCACCCCCTCCGGCGAGTCGCCCGCCGGAGGGTCGGTGGTTTTCGCTCATTCGGTACGACGCAAGGGAACGCGGAATGACTCTCTCATTCACGGGACGCAAAAGACTTCGCAAATTCTTCGGCAAAATGGTCGAAGTGGCGGAAATGCCCAACCTCATCGAGGTCCAGAAGACCTCGTATGACCAGTTTCTTCAGGTGAAGAAGCCGGAAGGCGGGCGCCTGGACGAAGGTCTGCAGGCGGTCTTTTCCTCCGTGTTCCCGATCAAGGATTTCTCCGAGAATTCCCTACTCGAATATGTGGATTACCACTTCGAGGACCCCAAATACGACGTCGAGGAGTGCCAGCAGCGCTCCATGACCTATGCCGCGCCGCTAAAGGTGACGCTGCGCCTCATCGTGTTCGATGTGGACCAGGAAACCGGCGCCAAGTCGGTCAAGGACATCAAGGAACAGGATGTCTATATGGGCGACATCCCGTTCATGACCGAGAACGGCACCTTCGTCGTCAACGGCACCGAGCGCGTGATCGTTTCCCAGATGCACCGTTCGCCGGGCGTCTTCTTCGACCACGACAAGGGCAAGACGCATTCCAGCGGCAAACTCCTGTTCGCCGCGCGCGTGATCCCCTATCGCGGCTCGTGGCTCGATTTCGAGTTCGACGCCAAGGACATCATCCATGTCCGCATCGACCGCCGCCGCAAGCTGCCGGCGACGACGCTTCTTTATGCGCTGGGCCTGACGCAGGAAGACATCCTCGAAAACTTCTACGGCAAGATCGCTTTCAAGCACACCAAGGACGGCGGCTGGTCCACGCCGGTCGATCCGGCCTGGATGCGCAACGCCAAAGCCATCGGCGAGTGGAAGAACGCCAAGACGGGCGAAGTGCTGGTGGAAGCCGGCGCCAAGGTGTCCGTGCGCGGCCTGCGCAAATGGCAGGAAGACGGCATCAAGAGCATTTCGCTCACCGATGACGAACTGATCGGCCGCTACTCCGCGCTCGACATGGTCAACCCGGAAACGGGCGAGATCTTCGTCGAAGCCGGCGACGAACTCACCAAGGAGACGCTGGAGACGCTGGTCGACAACGGCTTCAACGAGATCGACGTGATCAACGCCGACGGCATCGCTATCGGCGCGTATATCCGCAACACGATGAACGTGGACAAGAACCACAGCCGCGAACAGGCGCTCATCGACATCTACCGCGTCATGCGTCCGGGCGAGCCGCCCACGCTCGACACGGCGGAAACCCTGTTCGGCCAGTTGTTCTTCGATCCGGAGCGCTACGATCTTTCGAGCGTCGGCCGCGTGAAGATGAACATGCGCATGGGCCTCGACGCGCCGGACACGATGCGCGTTCTGCGCAAGGAAGACATCATCGCCATCCTGAAGGCGCTGGCGGACCTGCGCGACGGCCGCGGCGAAATCGACGACATCGACAATCTCGGCAATCGCCGCGTGCGTTCGGTGGGCGAGCTGATGGAAAACCAGTTCCGCGTCGGCCTCTTGCGCATGGAGCGCGCGATCAAGGAGCGCATGTCGGCGGTCGATATCGACACCGTGATGCCGCATGACCTGATCAACGCCAAGCCCGTGGCGGCGGCGGTGCGCGAGTTCTTCGGTTCCTCGCAGCT
>JAFECN010000108.1 GCA_018242145.1 Pseudomonadota bacterium | reverse complement strand
TGAGTGGCGAATTGCGGGAAGATCGCATCGCCTTCCGCGAACAGGGCGCGGGCACCGGCGAGATAGGATGTGTCCGTCGCCATTTTGCGGGTGAAGGTGGGGTAATCGGAAATGCCCATTTCCTGCGCGCGCTTGATCTCGGTATCCCAATAGGCACCCTTGACGAGGCGCACCGGGATGCGGCGCTTCTGGCGGTGCGCGAGATTGCCGAGCCACGCAATCACCGGCAGCACGCGCTTCTGATAGGCCTGCACCGCGAGGCCGAGGCCGTTCCAGCCCGCGAGGCGCGGCGCTTCGCCCATCGCCTCGAAGATATCGAGCATGAGATCGAGGCGCTCCGCCTCTTCCGCGTCGATGGTGAAGCCGAGATTGGCTTGCCGCGCCTCGGCGGCCAGTTCCTTCAGGCGCGGCAGGAGTTCGTCCATCACCCGGTCGCGCTTCACCCACTCATAGCGCGGATGCAGCGCCGACAGTTTCACGGAGATGGATGGCCGCTGGAAGATCGAGCCCGACGCATCGGGCGCCGCCTTCGCGATGGCATGCAGCGCATCGCGGTAGGAGTCGTAGTAGCGGCGCGCGTCATGCTCGGTGTAGGCCGCCTCGCCCAGCATGTCGAAAGAGAAGCGGTAGCCTTTGGCGAGCCAGGGCTTGGCGTTCTTCATCGCTTCTTCAATGCTGCGGCCGAGAACGAATTGCTGGCCCAATATCCGCATCGCATAGGTGACGGCCTGACGGATGACGGGCTCACCCGTGCGCGAGACGAGACGGCGCAGGATGCCTTCGAAATCCCAGCCCGCCGTCGTGTCCAGCTTCACCACCCGGCCCGTGAGCATCAGCGCCCAGGTGGAGGCGTTGACGAACACGGAGTCGGATTGGCCCTTGTGGCTGTCCCAGTTGCCGCTGCCGATCTTGTCCTTGATGAGCTTGTCGGCCGTCGCGGCATCGGGCACGCGCAGCAGCGACTCCGCCAGACACATCAGCACCACGCCCTCCTGCGTGGAGAGCGCATATTCCTGCATCAGCGAATCCACGCCGGTCTGCTCGCCGCGCGTCTCGCGGATGCGCAGCACCAGGTCGCGCGCAAGCTTTTCGGTGGCGGCACGCTCTTCCGGCGAGAGCCGCGCCCTGGCGATAAGGCGCTCAGTGACGGCGTTCTCGTCTTCGAGATAGGCGGCCGAAATGGCGGCCCGAAGCGGGGAGGAAATCATGGGCGGCTATATGGCGGTTTTGCCCGGCCAATTCCACTGCGGCGGAACGCCGGCAAGGAAATTGCCGAAGCCACCCCGGTTTCTTTTGCAAACAGGACGCCGGGTTCTAGTTGAAGGTCATGCGTGCCCCGAATAGCGGGCCGGGCGGCGCTTCGGTCGACAGGTCCGAAGGGCGTCCCTACCTTCCATCGACGCAATTGGGAGACTCGCATGAACAGACGGGATGTATTGGCAACCATGGCCGCCACCGCGGCGCTGGCCACGGTTTCACCACGGGCTTTCGCGGACGATAGCGACGCCGGCGTCTCCGCCGCCGCGCGGGCGCTCTACAAGCGCGCGCTGGTGTTCGACGCCAACCTCAACCCGCCGCTGCAAGGCACCTTCCCCTTTCCGCAGGCGATGCTCGACATGATGCGCCAGTCCGGCGTGACGGCGATGAAGACTTCGCTGGGCGGTTTCGACGAAAACTTCGAAGACACCACCGCGGAGATCGCGTTCTTCCAGCTCATCATCGAGAAATATCCGGATGTCTATCTGCAGATCCGCAAGCATGCGGATTTCGCGCGCGCCAAGAGTGAAGGCAAGACGGGCATCCTGTTCTCCTTCGAAACGATCACCCCGCTGGACGGCAAGCCCGAACGCATCGAAACCTTCCGCGACCTCGGCGTGCGCGTGATGCAACTTACCTATAACGTCGCCTCGCCGTTCGGCATGGGGTGCCTGGGCGACGCCAATAGCGGGCTGACCGATCTTGGCCGCAAGGCAATCGACGCCATGAACACGCAAGGCGTCACGCTCGATCTCAGCCATTCCAATGAGAAAACGTCTTTCGAGTCCCTAAAGGCAACGAAGAAGACCGCGATCATCACCCATGCCGGTTGCGCGGCTGTGCATCCGCATCCGCGCCACAAGAGCGATGCCCTGTTGCGCGCGCTCGCACAGCAAGGCGGTGTCATCGGCATCTACGATCTTTGCTATCTGACCGCGAGTCCCAAGCAGCCGACGCTGGATGACTACATGGCGCACATGACTCATGCGCTGAAAGTGTGTGGCGAGGATCATGTCGGTATCGGCAGCGACAGCTCGCTGGCGGCATGGGATACCTCGCCGGAAGCCATGGCCGCGTACAACAAAAATGAAGAAGCCCGCCACAAGGCCGGCGTTGCTGCGCCGGAAGAAGACCGCCCGCTCTATGTCGAAGGCCTGAACACGCCGATGCGGTCGGAGATCATCGCCGATGCGCTCCTCAAGCGCGGCTATTCGGAACGTGTGGCGGAAAAGGTCCTGGGTCTGAACTTCGCGAACGCCCTCAAGAACAGTTGGGGCGACGCCTAGACGCGCACATAGACCCAGGCTTCGACGCCTGAGCGCAGCTTGACCTTGATGCGATGGTATTCGGCGGACTCATAACGGTCCGCCGCTGCCAAATCGCTTGCGGTAATATGAAATACAACGCCCTCGATGGGCGCGCTCTCGCCTTTCGCACGCACCAGCGTGGTGTGTTCGGCCTTCCCGCTGATCGCGACGGCTTCCTGGCTGCTGATCATGACCGGCACCAGTTCGTAGCCCACAATAGCATCCGGCTTTCCGGATACGGGTTTGCCGAAGACGGCGCGTTGCACCTTCTCGTCCTGAAGCGTGCCGTAGGAGAAAAGATGCTCGCCCGGCGCTTCGGCCATCAGAGCAATCCCAGCGAGACCAGTTCGCGCTGCAATTCCTCGGGCAGTTTTTCGAGCCCCTTCGTGCCACGCGCATCCGGCGGCGCGTCCTTGGGGTCGAGATAGCGCCAGCCCTGGAAGGCGCGATGGGCGCGGCGCTGCACCGGGATCAACTGCTTGTCATAGACAAGCCCGCAATGTGGCGTGCCGTTCTTGGTGGTGGGCTTCAGATCGAGCAGCTTCTGGCGCACGGCGATCTGGCCCTTGATGACCCAGTAGAGCGAGCCGCCGTCCAGCACTTCGTCTTTCTTCTTCGGCGTCATGCGCGTGACATGCATCAGCGTGGGCGTCTTCACGCCGCGCTTTTTCTGTTCCTTGATGCGCTTGGCCTGCCACTGGGCGAGATCTTCGATGGACTCGCAACCCACGCAAAGCTTGATGATGTGAAGCGTCATGCTGCCTTTTCTGTTTCGAACCGGACGACGATAGCGCCATCGTTCACCTGATCGCCCTGCGACACCTCCACGCTGGCGACTTTCGCATCGGCGGGCGCGGCCAGTGTATGCTCCATCTTCATGGCTTCCAGCACCGCCAGCGGTTGCCCCTTCTTCACCGTTTCCCCCGGTTTCACCAGAAGCTGGATGATCTTGCCCGGCATCGGCGAGGTGACGCGGTCGCTGGCGCCGCCCGCGCTCTCCGCGGCAACGAACGGATCGTAAGGATGCACGGTGAACGTCTCGCCACGCGCCATTACGGCGATGTCGCCGTTGGAGAGGCGCAGCGTGTCGGCCTGCGTCTTTGCGTAGGGAACGGCGACGCGCTTGTCGTCCACGATGAATTCCGCCGCCTGTTCGGCAAAGCCCGCGAGGCGGAAACTGTCCTGCGTGTTCCACGGATCGTCGGACGGCGCGGAATATTCGCGCAGCACCTGCCCCGCCGCAGCGGACAGCACCTCGCCCGACAGATGCAACGGCGGCACGAGTTCGCTTTCGTGGCGGCCGATGAAGCCCGTGTCGATATTGCCGGAGATGAAATCCGGGTGGCGCAGACAGCGGATCAGGAAAGCGTTGTTGGTGCGCAGGCCCGCGATCTGCGATGCGGCCAGCGCATCCGCCAGCCTCGCGATGGCGGCTTCGCGCGTGTCGGCATAGGCGATGACCTTGGCGATCATGGGATCGTAAAACGGCGAGATCGTGTCGCCTTCGCGCACCCCGGTATCGACGCGCACCGTGTCTTCGGGGATGGAGAGATGCTCCAGCCTTCCAATGGACGGCAGGAAGCCCTTCTGCGGATCTTCGGCGTAAAGCCGCGCTTCGACGGCGTGGCCTTTGGCGTGAATCTCGTTCTGCGCGGCGGGCAGCTTTTCGCCGGACGCCACGCGCAACTGCCATTCGACGAGATCGAAGCCGGTGATCGCTTCCGTCACCGGATGCTCCACCTGCAGGCGGGTGTTCATTTCCATGAACCAGAAGCGATCCGCCCTCAGCCCTTCCGATGCATCGGCGATGAACTCGATGGTGCCGGCGCCGACATAGCCAACCGCCTTCGCCGCCTTCACCGCCGCCTCGCCCATCGCCTTGCGCATGGCTTCGGGCATGCCCGGCGCGGTAGCCTCCTCGATCACCTTTTGATGGCGGCGCTGCAGCGAACAATCGCGTTCGAACAGGTGCACGACATTGCCATGGCTGTCGCCGAACACCTGCATTTCAATATGCCGCGGACGGGTGATGTATTTCTCGATCAGTACGCGCGCATCGCCGAAGGAGGATTGGCCTTCGCGTTGCGCGCCTTCCAGCGCGGCGGCGAAATCCTTCGCGTCATCGACGCGGCGCATGCCCTTGCCGCCACCGCCCGCCACAGCCTTGATGAGAACCGGGTAGCCGATCTTCCCGGCTTCGCTGGCCAGATGTTTCGCGGACTGATCGTCGCCCAGATAACCCGGCACCACCGCGACACCGGCTTTGGCCATCAGCGCCTTGGCCCGGTCTTTC
>JAFECN010000107.1 GCA_018242145.1 Pseudomonadota bacterium | reverse complement strand
TTCACCATCACATCCGCGAGACCGGCCTCGCGGATCGTCTTTTCGCGGTCGGCGGCGGACAGGGTTGCCGCATCCTGAAAGATGCGCGCCGCGGTTTCCGAAAGCATCCGGCCGGTTTCGCTCATAGGACTGTCTGGCCCATTCCCGAGGTTCCGGTCCCATGCTGCCGCGCGGACCGGCCCCGTGCAACCATCCGCGAGGGAACCCGGCTTTCGGGAAGCCGTTGAATATCAAGGAAACACTATCCCGGCGGGTTTTCCCGGGCAGCGGAGTTCAGGTATGGCAATGACAGATGCGCAGAGAGGGCCTGTGCGGCAGGCCGACGAAGACAATGTGAAACATGTCGTCACCACGACAGAAGCGCGTCAGGGCGTGGTGTCGGGCCGCGTCGTCAGTGTGCTGTTCATCAGCACGATTCTGCTGGCCGTGATCTTCGCGATCATCTGGCTGGCCGGAATCTAGTCTTTCGCGCGCTCGACGTAGGAGCCGTCTTCCGTCAGCACCACGATGCGCGTGCCGGTGGTGATGTGGGTGGGCACCATGGTGCGCACGCCGTTCGACAGCATCGCCGGCTTGAACGAACCCGATGATGTCTGCCCCTTGATCACCGCTTCCGTATCCACGATCTCGAAGGTCGCGCGCGCGGGAATTTCCAGCGAGATCGGCGCGGTGTTGTAGGTCGCCAGCCGCACTTCCATGTTCTCGATCAGATAGGGCGCCATGTCGCCCACGATGTCGGAGCCGACATGCACCTGGTCGAAGGTCTCCGGCTGCATGAACACGTAGTGGTCGCCGTCCTGATAAAGATAGGTGTAGGTCTGGTATTCGATGAACGCCTTTTCCAGGCTGTCCGTCGTCTTGTAGCGCTCGTTGATCTTGGTGCCGTCACTGATGCGGCGCATTTCGAGCTGCGTGACAGGCGTGCCCTTGCCGGGATGGATGTTCTCCGCCGTCAGCACGATATAAAGTTTGCCGTCTTTTTCGATGACATTGCCCTTGCGGACATTGCTCGCCATAACCGAAACCACGAAAACCTCACACAGAACGAGAGCCGCGCGGCGTATAGCAGGCTGGCCGCGATGGGCCAAGAGCAGCGGAAAATGAGCGATTCCCCCTGGTGGACCCCTGAAAAACACGCCGACCGCCGCCCGGCGCTGTTGGCGCGCGGGCGCATCAAAAAGGCGCTCAGGGCGCGGTTCGAGGCGCAGGACTTCACCGAGGTAGAATGTGGCGCATTGGCGGCGTCGCCCGGTAACGAGGCGCATCTGCACGCCTTCGCCACGGATCTGATCTCCACCGGCGGCGAACGGCGCACCTTGTATCTGCACACCTCGCCGGAATTCGCGTCCAAGAAGCTGCTCGCGGCGGGGGAGACGCGGATCTTCGATTTCGCGCGCGTGTTCCGCAACCGCGAGCAGACCGGAACCCACGCGCCGGAATTCACCATGCTGGAATGGTATCGCGCGAACGAGCCGTATGAGAGCGTGATCGCCGATTGCCTCGATGTGGTGCGGCTGGCCGCCGACACGACCGGGCTGACGATGTTCTCCCATCGCGGCAAGGAATGCGATCCGCACGCCGCAGCGCAGCGCATGAGCGTGGCGGAGGCGTTCCGCCATCATGCCGGCCTGGATCTGGTGGCGACACTGGATGCGAACGGGCAAGGCGACCGCAATGCCATCGCCACCGCGGCGCGCCGCGCCGGGTTCGATGTGGCCGACGACGATACTTGGGCCGACATCTTCTCCAAGGTTCTGGTGGTGCGGGTGGAGCCGAAGCTGGGCATCGGCGCCCCCACGGTGCTCCATGAATATCCGCGTTGTGAGGCTGCCTTGGCCCGCGCGACGCCGCACGATCCGCGCGTGGCGGAGCGCTTCGAGCTTTATGTCTGCGGCGTGGAGTTGGCGAACGGCTTCGGCGAACTCACCGATCCGGCAGAGCAGCGCAAACGCTTCGAAGCGGAGATGGATGAGAAGGCGCGCATCTATGGCGAGCGCTATCCCATCGACGAAGATTTCCTCGCCGCGCTGGCGCACATGCCGCCGGCTGCGGGTGTCGCTTTGGGTTTCGACCGCTTGGCGATGTTGGCGACAGGCGCCCGCAATCTCAACGACGTGATCTGGACGCCAGTGCCCTGATTTTTCCTCCCCCGTTCACGGGGGAGGGGGACCGCGAAGCGGTGGAGGGGGTGCCCCCCTCCGCCTTCGCTGCGCTCGGCACCTCCCCCGTTTACGGGGGAGGAAAACGTCACCGATATTCGTCGTTCAGTGCCGCCAGCTTCGCTGAGCCGGGACACAGCGCTTTCTCGTTCAACTGATTGAGCGGCGTCTTCGCGGTGTTCAGGTGATGATGCAGGTCGTCCGCGTTCTCTTCGATATAGAGCAGGCCGGTGACGACTTCGCCAGCGGCGTGGCGTTCCTGCAAGTAAGCCATCGCCTTGGAACGGTCATGCGGATCGTAGGCTGGATCGAGCTTGTTGAGGCGCAGGATCGAGCCGTCATGCTGTCTCACCTCGGTAATCGTGCCGGGTTCGTAATCGGCCTTGATCTCGGCGCGCGGCACGATGAAGTCGATGCGGTTCACCGCGTCGTTGTGCTCGCGCACGAAGTCGTAGGACTTGGTGGATTGCGGGCTGTTGTTGAACTGCACGCAAGGGGAAACGATGTCGATGACCGCCATGCCCTTGTGCAGGATCGCGCCTTTGAGCAGCGGCACAAGCTGCTTCTTGTCGCCGGAGAAGCTGCGGCCCACATAAGTTGCGCCGAGCAGCAGCGCCATGCCCACAAGGTCGATCGGCTGATCGTTGTTCACGGCGGTCTTGCTGCGCGAGCCCTTATCGGCGGTGGCGGAGAACTGGCCTTTGGTGAGGCCGTACACGCCGTTGTTCTCGCAGATATAGGTCATGTTCAGCCCGCGGCGCACGCAATGGGCGAACTGGCCGAGGCCGATGGAGGCCGAGTCGCCGTCGCCCGATACGCCGATATAGATGAGATCGCGGTTGGCGAGGTTCGCGCCGGTCAGGACGCTCGGCATGCGGCCATGCACGGAATTGAAGCCGTGGGACTGGCCCAGGAAATAGTCCGGCGTCTTGGACGAGCAGCCGATGCCCGAGAATTTCGCCACGCGATGCGGCTGGATATCGAGTTCGAAGAAGGTTTCGATCAGCGCGGCAGAGATGGAGTCATGCCCGCATCCGGCGCAGAGCGTGGAGATGCGCCCTTCATAGTCGCGGTGGGTGAAGCCGACGGAATTCTTCTTCAGGCCCGGGTGAACGAATTTCGGTTTTGCGATGTAGGTCATTCGGCGGCTTCCTTGCGGACCACGGTCATGCGTTCGGCGATGGCGCTGATGATGAAGCGCGCGGTCACCGGCGCGCCGTCATAGTGAAGGATGGAGATGAAGCGCGCCGGATCGATGGCGCATTCGTTGACGATCAGCTTCAGAAGCTGCGCATCGCGGTTCTGCTCCACCACGAACACCTGGTCGTGCGCGGCGATGAAATCCGTCACCGCATCGGCGAAGGGGAAGGCGCGCACGCGGCAGGCATCCAGATGCAGGCCCTGTTTCTCAAGGCTGTCCAGCGCTTCGTCCATCGCCACGGATGTGGAGCCGAAATAGATCACGCCCCAACGTGTTTCCTCTTTCGCCGCGCGGATGACCGGCGCGGGCACCAGCGACTTCGCGGTTTCGAACTTGCGCAACAGCCGCTGCATCACGTCGGTGTAGTCCTTGCCGGATTCGCTATAGACGGCATAGGCGTTGTGCGAGGAGCCGCGGGTGAAATAGGTGCCCTTGGTCGGATGCGTGCCGGGCAGGGTGCGATACGGAATCGCATCGCCGTCCACGTCGAGATAGCGCGCAAAGAGTTTTCCGGCGTCCAACTCCTCCGCCGTCATCACCTTGCCGCGGTCATATGCGCGGCTGTCGTCCCATTGAAGCGGATCGACCAGCCAGTCGTTCATGCCGATGTCCAGGTCCATCATCACGAAGACCGGCGTCTGCAGCCGCTCGGCCAGATCGAAGGCCTGCGCCGCGAACTCGAAACTCTCCTTCGGGTCCTGCGGGAAGATCAGCACATGTTTCGTGTCACCATGGGAGGCATAAGCGGCGAGCAACAGATCGGATTGCTGCGTGCGCGTGGGCATGCCGGTGGAGGGGCCGCCGCGCTGGATGTCGAACACCACGGCGGGGATTTCGGCGTAATAGGCAAGGCCGAAGAATTCCTGCATCAGGCTGATACCGGGGCCGGACGTGGCGGTGAAGGCGCGCGCGCCGTTCCAGTTGGCGCCGATCACCATGCCGATGGCGGCGATCTCGTCTTCCGCCTGCACGATGGCGAATTTGTTTTCCTTCGTCTGCGGATCGACGCGATAGGCCTTGCAATGCGCGGTGAAGGCTTCGGCCAGCGATGTGGAGGGCGTGATCGGATACCACGCGCACACCGTCGCGCCACCATAGACGCAGCCGAGGCCCGCCGCGTCGTTGCCGCCGATGAAGATGCGGTTGCCCACCTTGTCGGAGCGCACAACCTTCAGCTTGCACAGGCCTTTGAGATTCTTCTCGGCATAATCGTGGCCAAGCTCGATGGCCTTCATGTTGAGCTTGATGAGCTTGTCCTTGCCGGGGAACTGCTCCTTGATCAGCACTTCCACGACCGAAGTTTCGAAGCCCAGCAGCGACGACAGCGCGCCGAGATAGATCACGTTCCTGAGCAATTGCCGCTCGCGCGGGATCGTGCCTTCGAGCGAATTGGAAAGCGTCGTCAGCGGCACGCCCAGAAGCGTGATGTCCTCGCGCGTCTTTTGCGTGGTCAACGGCTTGGTGGAATCGTAGAGCAGATAGCCGCCCGGTTCGATTTCGCCGATATCCTTGTCCCAGGTCTGCGGGTTCATCGCGACCATCAGGTCCACGCCGCCGCGGCGGCCCAGCCATCCGTCGCCCGACACGCGCACTTCGTACCAGGTGGGCAGGCCCTGAATGTTGGACGGGAAGATGTTGCGGCTCGCCACCGGCACCCCCATGCGCAGGATGGAGCGCGCAAAGAGTTCGTTGGCGGAGGCCGAGCCCGAGCCGTTGATGTTGGCGAATTTGACGACGAAATCGTTGGTGGCGGCGATCGGCATGGATCAGGCCCCCACCGCGCGGTCGCAGGCTTTCGCCGTCTTGAGGTAAAACTGCTTCATGTCCCAGGCGCCGGTGGGGCAGCGCTCGGCGCAGAGGCCGCAATGCAGGCAGACGTCCTCGTCCTTCACCAGCACGCGGCCGGTTTTCAGTTCGTCGGAGACATAGAGATCCTGCGTCTGCGGGTTGTTGGTCGGCGCGGTCAGATGCGTGCGCAGCACGGGCTCCGGATCGTTCGGCGTGAAGGTGATGCAGTCCACCGGGCAGATGTCCACGCAGGCGTCGCATTCGATGCAGAGATTCTTCTCGAACACCGTTTCCACGTCGCAGTTCAGGCAGCGCATCGCTTCCTTGAAGCCCAGCTCGCGGGTGAAGCCCAGCTCCACTTCCATGTTCACGTTGCGCAACGTGAGTTCGTTCGGCGCGTGCGGAACCTTGTAGCGCAGGTCCAGCGAGACATCGTTGTCATAGGACCAGTCGTGAATGCCCATCTTCTGGCTGGTCAGCGTGACATGCGGCGCAGGCCGCTGCTTCACGTCCTTGCCGTTGCAGAACAGGTCGATGGAGAGCGCCGCTTCGTGTCCGTGCGCCACCGCCCAGATGATGTTCTTGGGGCCGAACGCCGCATCGCCGCCGAAGAAGACTTTCGGATTGGTGGACTGGAAGGTCACGTCATCGACTTTCGGCATGTGCCATTCGTCGAATTCGAGGCCCGCGTCCTTCTCGATCCACGGGAAAGCATTTTCCTGGCCCACGGCGACGAGAACATCGTCGCATTCCATGTGCACATCCGGCTCACCCGCGTTCACCAGCTTGCGGCGGCCCTTCGCGTCATATTCGGCTTTCACCTTCTCGAAGATGACGCCGGTGAGCTTGCCGTCCTTGTGCGTGAATTCCTTCGGCACCAGGAAGTTATGGATCGGAATGCCTTCGCGCTGCGCGTCATCCTTCTCCCACGGCGAGGCCTTCATCTCCTCGAAGCCGGAACGCACGACGACCTTCACATCGTCTCCGCCGAGGCGCCGCGAGGTGCGGCAGCAATCCATCGCCGTGTTGCCGCCGCCCAGCACGATCACGCGCTTGCCGATGCTGGTGGTATGACCGAACGAAACGGACGACAGCCAGTCGATGCCGATATGGATGTTGGCGGAAGCTTCCTTGCGGCCAGGAATTTCCAGCTCGCGCCCGCGCGGCGCGCCGCTCCCCACGAACACCGCATCATAACCTTCGGCCAGCAGCGCCTTCATGGATTCGATGCGCGTGCCGAATTTCGTTTCCGGCTTCAGATCGAGAATGTAATTACACTCTTCATCGAGCACATTTTCCGGCAGGCGGAATTTCGGAATCTGCGTGCGCATCATGCCGCCCGCGAACGGATCGGCATCGTAGATCGTGACGGCATAACCGAGCGGCAGCAGATCGCGCGCCACGGTGAGCGAGGCAGGCCCCGCGCCGATCAGCGCCACGCGCTTGCCGTTCTTCTGCGCCGCCGGCTGCGGCATGCGCGCATGCACGTCGTCTTTGTTGTCGGCGGCGACGCGCTTGAGGCGGCAGATCGCGACCGGCTCTTCCTCGATGCGCCCGCGGCGGCACGCAGGCTCGCAGGGGCGGTCGCAGGTGCGGCCGAGCACGCCCGGAAACACATTGCTCCACCAGTTGATCATGTAGGCGTCGGAATAACGCTGCTGCGCGATCAGCCGGATATATTCCGGCACCGGCGTGTGCGCGGGACAGGCCCACTGGCAGTCCACGACTTTATGGAAGTAGTTGGGATCGGTGATGTCGGTGGGCTTCATGCCCGGCCGGCGAGGTCTTGCTGGCGCCTCAGCCGAAACTGAACTCATCTTATATCTGCGTCTCCGGAAGATGTGCGCATGGGCGCCTTCTCACTTCGCGCCTGCCCCGCAAACACCACAGCGTTTCCCTGCCTTCATATTAGCGCCGCGATTTTCCGCGCTGCAATGCAGGACACACAAATGCCTAAACCATGCAAAGGTTGGGGACTAACGAACCACCCTCCCCTTGAGGGAGGGTCGATAATTTGCGAGCGCAGCGAAGCAAATTTCGGGGAGGGGCATGGCGCGGTGCCGGACCCCGCCCCGAATTGCTTCGCAATTCGACCCTCCCTCAAGGGGAGGGTAGGATGTCTGCATGCTTATGACCGACGACCAGCGGGCCATCGAGGACAGTATCACCCGGATTTGCGCCCAGTTCCGCGACGACTATTGGAGCGAATGCGACGCAAACGCAAAATTTCCCGAGGAATTCTACCGGGCGATCGCGGACGCAGGCTGGCTGGGCATCTGCATGCCGCCCGAGCTGGGCGGCGCCGGGCTGGGCGTCACCGAGGCCGCCATCATGATGCACGCGGTGGCGCGCGGCGGCGGAGGTTACGCGGCGGCGTCTTCGATCCATCTGAACATCTTCGGACCGCACGCCATCGTGGTGCACGGCACCGACGAGCAGAAGAAGCGGATGCTGGTGCCGCTCATCCAGGGCAAGGAGAAAGCCTGCTTCGGTGTGACCGAACCGAACGCGGGCCTCGACACGACAAGCATCGAAACCTTCGCCACCCGCACCAATGACGGTTACGTCGTAAAGGGCCGCAAGATCTGGACGACCACCGCGCAGGAAGCCGACAAGATTTTGCTGCTCACCCGCACCGCGAAGAAAGCGGACGGTAAGAAACCGACCGACGGCATGACCTTGTTCTACACCACGCTCGACCGCGCGAAGGTGGAAGTGCGCCGCATCCCCAAGATGGGCCGCGCCGCGGTGGATTCGAACGCCGTGTTCATCGACGATCTGTGGGTGCCCGACGAAGACCGCATCGGCGAGGAAGGCAAGGGCTTCCGCTACCTGCTCGACAGCCTGAACCCGGAGCGCATCCTGATCGGCGCCGAAGCCATCGGATTGGGCCGCGATGCGCTGCGCCGCGCATCCGACTACGCGCGCGACCGCAAGGTGTTCGGCCGCCCCATCGGCCAGAACCAGGGCGTGCAGCACCCGCTCGCCGAAGCCTGGGCATATCTCGAAAGCGCATGGTGGATGTGTATGCGTGCCGCGTCTCTCTACGACTCCAAACAACCCTGCGGCGCCGAAGCCAACGCCGCGAAATTCCTCGGCGCGCGTGCTTCGTTCGATGCCTGCACCAAGGCGGTGATGAGCATGGGCGGCATGGGCTACGCGAAAGAGTTCGTGGTGGAACGCCTCTTCCGCGAGAGCATGCTGCCGCGCATCGCCCCGGTAACCGAGCAGCTCATTCTGTCCTTCATCGGCGAAAACGTGCTCGATCTGCCGAAGTCCTATTAGTTTTCCTCCCCCGTTTACGGGGGAGGGGGACCGCGAAGCGGTGGAGGGGGGAGGCTGCGACAGCGCACATGCTTTCACCGCTGCCGCCACCCCCTCCGTCTCAGCGCTGACGCGCTGATCCACCTCCCCCGTAAACGGGGGAGGAAAGTCACTCCTCGTAAGGCGTCCCATCCTTGTGCAGGAAACGTCCATCGGATGCGGGGCTCATCATGTCGATATCCGAGCAGGTGATGACGTCGTCGCGCGAACGCGAACCCGCTTCGAGATAGATCGCCATCGCATTCGAGCGATTGATCAGATGATGACCGTTGCCGCTGTTCTTCGGGAACGCCGCGCAATCGCCCGCGCGCAGCACCGTCTCGCCGCTGTCTTCGATCAGCACAAGCTCGCCTTCCAGCACATAAACAAATTCGTCTTCGTGAGAATGCCAATGCCGCTGCGCCGACCAGTTGCCCGGCGGCAGGCGCATCAGATTGACGCCGAAATCCTTCAACCCGCCCGCATCGCCGAGCCGCTGGCGGATGCGGTCCACGCTCATCGTGTTGAACCGGGCCGGATAGCCCGTGCCCCTGCGCTCCGGCACGGCAGCGATGTCGATCTTGGGCATGGCAATTCCTTAAGGTCGTGCGGAACACAAGATGCCTGTTGAGCTTCGCTCTGAAGACAACAACAATGTCATGGCCCGCGAATGCGGGCCACCCAGGTGAGCGTAAAACTCTTTCGCCGCGTGGACACGCGGCGGATGGGTGGCCCGGAATCAAGCTTGTCCTCGGGCCGCGCGATGCGCGGTCCCGGGGGCCGGGCCATGACAAGCGAGGATATATGCCCGGTTTGTATTTCGAAGAATTCTCCGTCGGCCAGACATTCGAACATCCCATCCGGCGCACGGTGACGGAGGCCGACAACGTCTTCTTCACGGCGATGACGCACAACCCCGCGCAGCTTCATCTCGATGCGGAATATGCGAAGGGCACGGAGTTCGGCCAGCGCCTCGTCAATTCGCTGTTCACGCTGGGCCTGATGATTGGCATCTCGGTGGGCGAGACGACGCTCGGCACCACCGTTGCCAATCTCGGCATGGACGAGGTGCGCTTCCCCAAGCCCGTCTTCCACGGCGACACGCTGCATGTGGAGAGCGAGGTGCTGGAGAAGCGCCCGAGCAAATCGCGCCCCGGGCAGGGCATCGTCGTGTTCTTGCACAAGGCGATCAACCAGCGCGGCGAGATCGTCGCGCAATGCAAGCGCAGCGCGCTGATGCTGGGGAAGCCGAAATGATCCTGCGCTCGCTTCTTTTCGTTCCCGCCGACAGCGAGAAGAAACTCGCCAAGTCGCAATCCTCGCCTGCCGATGCGCTCATCCTCGATCTGGAAGATTCCGTCGCGGGGCAGAACCGGCCCAAGGCGCGCGGGCTGGTGAAGGAATTTCTGAAAGACAAGCACAGCCAGTCCGTCTGGGTGCGCATCAATCCGCTGGGCAGCGAGGATTTCATCCGCGATGTGGAATCGGTGGTGGGGAGCAATCCCGCGGGGCTAGTGATTCCCAAACCGGATGGCCCGCAGGCCTTGCGCGAGATCGACAATCACATCTCCACACGCGAGGCCAAGGCGGGCCTGCATCACGGCGACATCAAGCTGCTGCCCGTCGCCACCGAAACACCCGAAGCGGTGTTGACGCTGGGCGAATACCGCAATCCGCCGCCGCGTCTGGCCGCGATGAGCTGGGGCGCGGAGGATCTGTCGGCGGCGCTGGGCGCGGCGACCAACCGCGACGAGAACGGCGAGTTCCTGTTCGTGCACAAGATGGTGCGCGCAATGGTGCTGATCGCGGCGAAAGCGGCGGGCGTCGATGCCATCGAAACGCTGCATGCCGATTTCCGCGATGCGAAGGGTCTGGAGCGCGTCGCGCGCGCGGCGCAGCGCGAAGGCTTCTCCGGCATGCTGGCCATCCATCCCGATCAGGTGGAGACGATCAACGCCGCCTTCACGCCGTCATCTGCGGATATCGAACACGCGAAGAAAGTTGTCGCCGCGTTCGCGAACGGCGCGGGCGTCGCCGCGCTGGACGGCAAGATGCTCGACCAGCCCCACCTGAAACAGGCCAAGCATGTTCTTGCCTTGCACGAAGCGATCGGGAAAAAAAGCTAACGTGCTAGAACGCCGCCGGGCTTTCCAGCCACGCGCGCGCCCGCTCCTTGCGAACCGCCCAGACTTCGCCGGCGGTCTCTTTCGGGCGGAAGAAGAATTCCTCGGACGCATTCGTTATGCCGGCGCGGACATTGTCGCCTTCGCAGAAACGGCGGAATACGCGCTCCACATCGTCCTCGAATTTGGGCGAGATGTCGCGATTGGCCTTCTCGGCGCGTGCGCGCATCGCGCGCATCACGCTCCAGCGACGGAGCCCGCGCGGATGCGGCTCCAGCACGGCGATCAGGTCGGCAACGCGGGATTGGTCCATGGGCTTGGGCCGCTCGCGCCAGCGCGCGGCGGCATCGTCGAAAGCTAATTTCGTCATGAGGGCTGTCATAGTCTGTCCGGCGCGCTGTTGAAACCGGCAAACCAGCGCACCCTTTCCCGGTCGCAAGGATCGACCGCACGCACCGATGCGCGTATAGCGTTGCGTAACCAAGCGAGGACACACTGGATCGGATTCCAAACGCGGGCGATCTGACGCCCGGTGAAATGGCCTCACTGCGCCTTATTGTCGAACACAGTTTCATGAGCAAATCGGTGCTTTCCACCGCGCATCGCACAAGGCTGATCGAGCTGGGATTGATCCAGAGCGCGATGGGTGGATTGCTTCCAACCTCGTCGGGCCGCATCTGCGCACGAAGATAAAAGGCGGCAAACGTGCGTTTCCGGGCACTGTTTGCTATTCCGCGGTTTAAGGCGCATACCTCGCGCACGTGGTTCTTACGTCCCGTCAGACGAAGCGCTTCTTTCGACACTGTCTCGCATGCAGCGCGCCGGACGAAATGGACTCTCTCGCCTACTGATGTTCTCGTTCTATCCGCGTCCGCTCTCGCATGTCGCGCGGGCGGCACTCGATGTGTTTAAGGAAAAATGCAAATGACCATCGGTACCGTGAAGTTCTTCAATTCCACCAAAGGTTTCGGATTCATCTCGCCGGAAGGCGGCGGCAAGGACGTGTTCGTTCACGCCACGGCCGTGGAAGCGGCGGGCCTGCGCTCGCTGAACGAAGGCCAGCAGGTCTCGTTCGACATCCAGCCGGATGCGCGCGGTTCGAAGGCGGCCAATCTCAAGGCCGTCTAAGTTCCGTTTATCGGCTTAAAACGCGGGCGGCGGGAAACCTCGCCGCCCGTTGTTTTTGGAAAGGAAACACCCATGACCGACCACGAGCGCCATCCGATGACGCCGCCGCCGCGCAGCAACCGGGACAATCTGCGCGACAAGGCAAGCGAGTTCTTCCGGGAAAAGGAAAAGCGCAGCGCCGCGGTCTTCGAGCAGATGAAGACCGAGCGTGTCATCAGCGACGCCAAGACGGCGAAGCTGCGCGCATTGCGCCTTGCCAAAGAGGCCGCCGACCGCGAAGCCGCACTGTCCGCAGACGGCGCGGCGGAAAAGAAAACGCCGGGCGCCGGCGGCTGAAACAGCGCCGCGTTCCTTATGCCGGCTTGAACGCGCGCGCCCGTTTCATGATCCAGGCATAGAGCACCACGACCAGCAGCGTGAAGACGCCGAGGCCGATCTCGTTCATGTAGGCGAAATCGGCGGGCACCAGCGCCAACGGCGCGTCGGACGAGAAGCCCACGATCAATCCCGCGTTGAGCACGCCGAACAGGCTCTCGCCCACGATCATGCCCGATGCCACCAGCACCGCGAGGCGTTTGGAATATTCCGGGCTGGCCGTGCGGTTCGCCCACACATCGTAGAAATGCCCGATGATCGCGCCGATCACCACCGGCAGGGTCGCGCTCATCGGCAGATAGATGCCGATGCCCACGGCCAGCGGCGGCAGCGAAATCCATTTGCGCCACACCAGAAACTCGTTCAGCGCCACCACGATCACGCCCACCACGGCGCCGATCTCGATGGACTTCCAGTCCAGATTGCCGCCGATCACGCCCTGCGCCAGCGCGCTGATGAGCGTCGCCTGCGGGGCTGCCAGCGGTTGCGCGGTGACGGTGTGGATGTTCGGCGCGCCCGCGAAACCGAAGGCATGCGCGAGCAGGTTCAGCACCGGCGGGATCACCGCCGCGCCCGCGATCACGCCCAAAATGAGCGCCCATTGCTGCGCGCGCGGCGTGGCGCCGACGAGTTGTCCGGTCTTGAGGTCCTGAAGGTTGTTGTTGGAGATCGTCGCAATGGCGAAGACGATGGAGGTGGCGAACAGCGCGAAGGCGATCAGCGGCTTTTGCATGTCGTCCGCCGGATGCGCGACGGCCACGAACACCGTTGCGCACACCACGATGGCGAGAATGCCCACGCCCGAAATCGGCGAGTTGGAGGAGCCGATCAATCCCGCCATGTAGCCGCAGATCGCCGCGACCAGAAATCCGCCGATCACGACGAAGGGGATCGAAGCGATCATCAGCGACGACGTGCTGCCTGCCAAGGTGGTCGGTTGCAGGAAGGCGTAAAGCAGCCAGCCGATGATGGCGAAACAGATCAGCGCGATGATGCCGATCCACGCGGGCGAAAGATCGGTGTCGGTGAGATCGCCTTCACCCGCCTTCGCCGCGCGCGAGGCCGACAGCGTGCCGACCACGCCGCTCACGACAGGGCCGATGAGTTTCAGCAAGGTCCAGATCGACGCGACCGCGATTGCGCCTGCGCCGATGAAGCGCACCTGCGTGCTCCACAGATGGCTGGTGTAATTGTCCACCGAGCCCGTCAGTGGATGCAGCGAGGTGAGATAGGGCACGAAGCCGGCCCACGAGATGAGAAGGCCCAGCAGCATCGCAAGGCCCACGGAAAGGCCGACGAGATATCCGGCGCCGACCAGCGCCAGCGAATAGCCCATGTCGATGCCGCTATAGGCGCCCGCGCCGACGGCGAAGAACTTGGTGACTTCGGCGGTGGCGATGCGCGTGGCGGCGAGAAGCGCCATGCCGGCGGAGGCAATCGCGCCCCAGATCACGGCCATCAAGCCTTCGCGCGATTCTTTCGTCGCCTGTCCGCGCGCGGCTTCACCGACTTCCAGAACTTCGGCGGCGGCGACGCCTTCGGGATAGGGCAGGTCCGATGTCGTCACCATCGCGCGGCGCAGCGGGATGGTGAACAGGACGCCCAATATGCCGCCGGAAGCGCAGATCCAGAACGTATCCCAGAACGGAAAGTCCGCCCACCAGCCGACGATGAGAAGGCCCGGCAGCACGAAGATGATGGAGGACAGCGTGCCCGCCGAACTCGCCACCGTCTGCACGATGTTGTTTTCGAGGATCGTGGAGTCTTTGAAAGCGGAGAGGAACGCCATCGAGATGACGGCAGCGGGGATGGAGGTGGCAAAGGTAAGGCCGACTTTCAGGCCCAGATAGACATTCGCCGCCGTGAACACGAGCGTGATGAGCACGCCCAGGATCAACCCGCGCAGCGTGATTTCCAGAACCTTAGACCCCTTGGCAGACATCCCGCCCCCAACTGCTGATTTGCGCGGGCAGGGTTATGGCAATCGGCGGCAGATGCAACACACCCATCACCTCCCCCTTGTGGGGAGGTCGAAAAAGCGAAGCTTTTTCGGGTGGGGGGCGAATGTCGGGTGCGGTCCCCCCACCCGAAAAATTCTTCGCGTCCGTTCGCTGTCGCTCACGGACCTCAGAATTTTATCGGCCTCCCCACAAGGGGGAGGCGATTA
>JAFECN010000106.1 GCA_018242145.1 Pseudomonadota bacterium | reverse complement strand
GGTAAAGGCGCTTTTCGATACGGTCATATTGATCGACTATCTCAACGGCGTGCCGCAGGCCCGCGCGGAGATTGCGCGCCATGAAGACGGCGCCATCAGCATCGTGAGCTGGATGGAAGTCATGGTTGGCGCTCCGCGGGAAGCCGAGCCCGCGACACGCGATTTCCTGAACAGATTTCATCTTGTGCCGATCGGACCGGACGTTGCCGAACAGGCGGTCCTGTTGCGAAAGGAGCGGCGCCTCAAATTGCCGGACGCGATTGTCTGGGCGTCGGCGCACGCCGAAGGCCGCCTCTTCGTGACCCGCGACACCGATTTTCCGAAGGACGATCCGGGTGTCAGAATACCTTACCGGTTCTAATGGTGGCTGGTGGGGAGCGTGCGCGCGCTAGACGGGGTCGGCGCCGGTGCGTCGGCGATGATGCGTCTTGTCGTTCCCGCGAGAGAATATCTGCCCGGCTACAGCGCCGCGCTGGAGCAGAACTGGTCGCCGGACAACATGCGGCCCGAAGCGGCGCGGGAGGAATTGGCGAAGATCGAACGCGATGCCGACAGTTTCCTCGCCTTGCAGGACGATCGCGACGCGAGGGGCGGCCCCGTCACGTTGCAGGACGGATCGCAGGTCCCGCGCCTGCCGGGTTTCCGGCGCTGGTTGTGGGACGGCGCGTTCTGCGGCGTCATCGGATTCCGCTGGCAGAAAGGCACGGCGGAATTGCCCGCGCATGTGCTGGGCCACATCGGGTATTCCGTCGTGCCCTGGAAACAGGGACGGGGATATGCCACGCGCGCGCTGGCGCTGCTGCTGGACGAAATCCGCCCGCTCGGTCTGCCCTATGTCGAACTCACGACCGATCCGGAGAATATCGCGTCCCAGCGCGTCATCCTCGCGAATGGCGGCGCGATGATCGAGCGGTTCCAGAAAGCCGCCGCATACGGACATGCGCAATCCCTCCGCTGGCGTATTGCCCTCACTTGAGGCGATAGACTCCGGTTTCGCGGATTTCCCGGTCTTCCAGATCGCGCGTCACCGGCACATTGTAGAGTGCAAGGCGCTCGACCTCCGATTTCGGAAAATAGCTCCGCCCCGGATCGCCGAGCAGCGCATCGGCGCCGCTCTCGCGCAGCCATGCCAGCAAGCGCTCGGCCAGCGGGCGCTCGTAGCACATGTCGCCGATCAGGATGATGTCCCAGTCGCCCGGCATGCCGATGACATCTTCGGTTGTGGTTGCCACCGCCACATTGTTTGCCCGCGCGTTCAGTTCAATCGCCGCCTCGGCATAACGGTCGATATCCGCGCTCAGCACCGACGCCGCTCCGGCCATCGCCGCCGCGATGCCGACGAGGCCCGAGCCCGATCCGAAGTCCAGCACGCGCTTGCCGCGCACGACCTCGGGATTGTCGAGAACATAACGCGCCAGCGCCTGTCCGCCCGCCCAGGCAAACGCCCAATAGGGCGGCGGCACGCCCATCGCTTCCAGCTCTTCCTCGCTCTTGCGCCACAAGGGCATGATCTCGGTGGCCAGATGCAGCCGCACTTCCGGCACCAGCGGCGGCGAAAGCAATTCGGTATTGTCGCGGATGAACGCCGCCGCCGGCGCCTGCGTCATGCCGCCTGCGCGGCAGGTGTTTCCGGCTTCGACGTGGCGAGCTTCCACACCGAAAGATAATTCGGCTGGATCTCCATGCGGTCGCGATAGCCCCGCTCCAGCAGCATCTTGTGCAGCACCGGCAGGTTGTAGCACGGCACATAGAAGAGCAGGTGGTGATCGACGTGGTAGTTCACCCAATAGGGCGCGAACAGGGCGCGCTCCCACCAGGTCGCATAGGTCGTGCGGGCGTTGCGGAACACGTCGTCATTGTCCGGCACCATCGCGTGCTCGGCGATGTTGCGCACGCGCGTGATCACCTGCTGCCATGTCAGCAGCGGCAGAAGCCAGAACAACGGATAGAAGTACCAGCGGCCCAGCGCCGCCAGCACGGCGAGCAGAATGAGGTTGGCGACAATCGGCCCGCCCAGCTTCTGGCGGAACGTGGCGAAGCGTTGCGCGAACGGCGCGCCGGGTTTGCCGAGCGCGGCCCGGATCTGCGAACGGCGCTGCTTGAATCCGGTCTGGCCGGTGATGTCGCGCATCAGCTTGCGGCGGAAGCTGGCGCGCGTGATCGGGAACTTCGCGGAGAGGTGCAAATCCGGATCGTCCGGCTGCTGCGTCGTGCGGTGATGCACCAGATGATAGTGGCGATAAGGGATAGTGTCGGTGAACACGGGATAGGCGCAAAGCCACTGGCTCGCCCATTCGTTCCAGCCATGCGTCTTCATCAGCACGCCATGCGCGCCGTCATGCATCAGGATCGCAAGGCCCAATTGCCGCGAGCCGATCAGCACAACCGCCACAATGAAGGTCAGCGGGTTCGGCCAGAGCGCGAACAGCGCCATGCTCGCCGCGATCACCATCCAGGCATGCAGGATGCAGAGCGTCCCCGTCACGTCCGACCGCGCGCGCACGGTCGCCAGGTCGGCGGGCACAAATCTCTCGTTCGGATCGAAACGGTTCAGGGCCATGCGTGCAGTATATCACCTCCCCCTTGTGGGGAGGTCGAAAAAGCGAAGCTTTTTCGGGTGGGGGGAACCGCGCTGAATACCCCCCACCCGAAAAATTCCTTCGCTGCGCTCGGAATTTTGTCGACCTCCCCACAAGGGGGGAGGTGATTTACCCGCGCTGTCCCGGGTCGTAATAGAAGCGCTCTTCGGCGATTTTCTCGCCGTCCCAGCGCTGATACGCCAGTTCGTCCATCGTGAAGCCGGTTCCATCCGCCGCCGTGAAGCGGAACACCCAGCGGATCACCACATGATCGCCGTTCACGAAAATCGGTCCTTCCGTCGCGGAATGGATTTGCGCGAAACGATCCATCACCGCGCGCTCGCGCTGCACATTGGCATCGCGGCCTTTGCGCGGCGGGTTCTGGTTCTCCTGCATGGTGGAGTCGGGATGATAGAATTCCGCGATGGCCCGATCGTGCCGGCCGTCCAGCACCATCTTCACGAAAGCGTCGAGCGTTTGCTGGCTGGGCATGGGCCGTCCTCCTGCCGCAACCCTAGCGCCGGACGATGCCGGCGGCGATCACAACACGGTCAGATGACGTGCGCGGCCTGCAGGATCATAAGGGCCATCCAGATTTCGCACAGGATCTGCACGGCGAAGGACGCGGTGCGGAACCAGGTCGCGATCTGGTCGCCGGAGATGATGTGGATGATCGACTGGATGATGCGGAACACCAGCACCAGCGTCGCCAGCAGGTTGAAGACGTGGTCCTCCACCCCCGCCACCCATGCCGACAGAACAAGAACCGCGAAGATCGGCAGGTTCTCGACCGTATTGAGATGGGCCCGGTTGATGCGCCAATAGCTTTCGTTGCCGTGCGGCACCCCGGCCAGGAATTCGTTGTTCTTCACCTGGCCGCGAAAGACCAGCAGCAGCCGGTCGGCCGCGATCATCAGCACCAGCGCGATCGCCCACAGCGCATAGAACACCAGCGCGATCACCGATTCCGGCAGATGGATCAGCATGCGTTTCCCCCGTTAGCCATAGCTGGCGACGGCGAGCGCCAGCGCGATGAGCAAACCACTCTCCCGGTTGGCGCGGAAGAGGGTCAGGCACAATGGAACATCGTGAATCTGCAACCGCGAAACCTGCCAGAACAGATGCGCCGCCGCGGGCAGCATCAGCGCCACCGTCCACCAGCTTTTGGTGGCCGAAACACCCGCCAGCGAAATGAAGACGAAGGTGAAGATGTAGAAGCCCGAGATCCAGAGCGACGACATCTCGCCGAACAGCCGCGCGGTGGATTTCACCCCGATCAGCGCATCGTCCTCGCTGTCCTGATGGGCGTAGATCGTGTCGTAGCCCAGCGTCCAGAAGAAGCATCCCGCATAGAGCACGGCGGCGGCGGCCGAGAGGCGGCCGTTCAGCGCCGCGAACCCCATCAGCGCGCCCCAGTTGAAGGTCAGCCCCAGCCACGCCTGCGGCCACCAGGTGATCCGCTTCATGAAGGGATAGATGACGATGAGGATGAGCGAGCCCGCGCCGAGCGCCACCGTGTACCAGTTGAACGTCAGCAGGATCGCGAGCCCGATCAGGCATTGCGCCGCCAGGAAGATGAAAGCGTTGCGCACGCTCACCGCGCCGGAGGCAATGGGCCGCCCGCGCGTGCGCTCCACCTTCGCGTCGATGTCGCGGTCCACGATGTCGTTGAACGTGCAGCCCGCCCCGCGCATGACGATGGCGCCGATGCCGAAGCGCAGGATCATCGTCCAGTCGGAAAGGTGCGAGAGGAAGGCATGCTCGCCCAGCGCCAGCCCGAACACGCAAGGCCAGAACAGCAGCCATGTCCCGATAGGCCTGTCCAGCCGCATCAGCCGCAGATAAGGCTGCACCGCGGGCGGAACGCGATCGACCCAGCTTTGGGGTAGGGCATCCGCCGGGACCGTCACGGCGCGTACTGCTTTAGAAGCGCGATGACGGCCGTACGATCCTTGTTCGTGACGTCCCCTAGTCTTCGTGCAATCTGCCCCTCGCTCACAGCCGTAATTCGCGCGACGCGAATAACACAGTTTTCAGGCAATCCCGCGCGCTCGATGTTCGTGACTTCGATATCTCCCGGGCGTTTTCCAGTTTTTGCCGTCGTGATCATTACGATCCAAAAGAGCGCTTGCTCTTTATGCAAACGATCCGACGAAACAATCAGGGCTGGCCGCCGCTTCGCGTCCGTGCCTTCCAAGAAGGGAAAATGAACCGCGACGACATCCCACCGACTATAGGTCACGGAACGCGGCCTCATCTTCCGGGCTGTTCCATTCCTCGAACGCTGTCTCCGCCAATTTCAGAAACGCACGATCCAATGCTTCTGCCCGGCGCAATGTCACCTTGCCCTTCTGCATTTCGAAGAGGACGCTGTCACCTTCCTTGAGCCGAAGGACCTTCCGAACTTCCACGGGTATCGTCGCTTGCCCTTTTGATGTCAGACGGCTCGTGAGAGGCTTGTTCATGGCAATTGCTTTGAGGTATTACGTATTACTTCTTACTTGATTTGAGGCTTTTTGTCCACGATGACCGAACTCACCGAGCCCGGCGGCAAGGTGCGCCTCTTCGTGACGGCGGGGCTGGCTGCGGATGCGCGGGTGACGCCGGACGAGGGGCAGGCGCACTATCTGCTGCATGTCATGCGGGCCAAAGCGGGCGACCGGGTGTCCCTGTTCAACGGCCGCGACGGCGAATGGCTGGCGCGGATCGCGGAGGTCTCGAAACGAAGCTGCGTCCTGCAATGCGAGAAGCAGACCCGCGCACAGCAAGACACGCCGGACATCTGGCTCTGCTTCGCGCCGATCAAGAAGACGCCCGCCGATTATGTGGTCCAGAAAGCCACGGAGCTTGGCGTCCGCGCGTTGCAGCCGGTGTTCACCCGCCGCACCATCGTCACGCGCGTCAATGCAGAGCGCATGGCCGCCAACGCCATCGAAGCCGCCGAACAATCGGATCGGCTGACGGTGCCGGACATCCGCGAGGCCGTCACGCTCGACAAGCTTCTGAAGACCTGGCCCGCCGGGCGCCGCATCCTGTTCTGCGACGAAGGCGGCGATGCCAAGCCCATCGCGGATGCCGCGCGCTCTATAAAAGAAAGCGTCTTCGCCATCCTCACCGGACCTGAAGGCGGCTTCGATCCCGCGGAACGCGAAACGATCCGGGGCCACGCCTTCGTCACGCCCGTCACGCTCGGCCCGCGCATCCTGCGCGCGGACACGGCAGCGCTGGCATCGCTCGCCGTGTTGCAGGCCGTGAAAGGCGACTGGTGATGTTCACCCACCGCTGCGCGCGCCGCGAGGACGTTCCATCTTTGAAAGACCTTATGACGTCCGCCATCCGCGAATTGCAGAAAGCGTTCCTGTCGCCGGAGCAGGTGGAAGCCTCGTTCGATGTCATGGGCCTCGACACGCAGCTTATCGACGACGGCACCTATTTCATCGTGGAGGAAGATGGCGTCATCGCCGGCTGCGGCGGCTGGAGCCGGCGCGCCACGCTGTTCGGCGGCGATCATTCGGCGGGGCGCAGCGCTGCGCTTCTCGATCCTGCGAAAGATGCCGCGCGTGTCCGCGCCATGTACACCAATCCGTCCTTCGCGCGGCGCGGTGTCGGCCGTCTCATTCTCGCATTGTGCGAAACGGCGGCGGCGGCCGAAGGTTTCGCGCGCGTGGAGCTTGCCGGAACGATGGCAGGCGTGCCGCTCTATCGCGCCTGCGGCTATCGCGATATCGAAGCGTTCGAGGCCGAAACGCGCGCGGGAATCCGCATCCCGCTCATCCGCATGGGAAAAGCGATTGGTTCCGCTGCGGAACGCGGCGGCCTATTCAAGCCTTGAATATCTTGCCTCGGCGGATGCGGTGCTTTTAGATCGCGCCAGGTTCAAGGGAGGAATGCTTATGTCTGTCGATGGCAAGTGGAATATCACCGTGAATTCGCCGATGGGTCCGCAGAAGTCGGAACTCAATCTGAAGGCCGATGGCGCAACCCTGACCGGCAGCGGATCGGGTCCCGGCGGCGCCGCCACCTCGATTGCCGATGGCAAGGTCGATGGCAACAACGTCTCGTGGAAAGTCTCCGTCACGGCGCCCATGCCGATGACGCTGGAATTCGCGGGCACCGTCGCGGGCGACAGCCTCAACGGAAATGTGAAGGCCGGCAATTTCGGCTCGTTCCCGTTCACCGGCACGCGCGGCTAAGGCAGTCACGGGATTGATAGGCAACGGGCGAGGGCGGGGCTATCCCCGCGCCTCGCCCGTTTCTTCTTGTGCCGCCTTGCTGGAAGGCCGGCCGCCTCCTAGATACACTCCGCTGAACAGTGTGTTCAGGATTCACACACGGCCAAAGGGGAAATTCCCTGGGCATTGCGCGCAAGGGAGGGCCGCATGTCGATACCGCAGTCAGCCGGCGGCCCGATCCGATCGAAGGCCGATCTCGTCGAGCATCTGTCGTCGGGATCGAAGCCGCGCGCGCAATGGCGTATCGGCACCGAGCACGAGAAATTCGTTTACGATCTGAAGACCCTGAAGCCCGTTTCCTACGACGCGCCGAACGGCATCCGCGCGCTCTTGCAGGGCATGACGCGCTTCGGCTGGGAGCCGGTGAAGGAAGGCGACAACATCATCGGCGGCGCGCAGAACGGCGCCTCGATTTCGCTGGAGCCGGGCGGGCAGTTCGAACTTTCCGGCGCGGCGCTCAAGACGGTCCATGAAACCTGCGCCGAAGTGAACACGCATCAGGAGCAGGTGCGCGAGATCTGCAAGGAATTGGGGCTTGGCGTGCTGGGCCTGGGCTTCGCGCCGGATTGGCAACTCGACGAAGTGCCCATCATGCCCAAGGGCCGCTACAAGATCATGCGCGACTACATGCCCAAGGTCGGCGGATATGGCCGCGAGATGATGTTCCGCACCTGCACGGTGCAGGTGAATCTCGACTTCGAGTCCGAAGCGGACATGGTCAAGAAATTCCGCGTCGGCCTCGCGCTGCAGCCGGTGTCCACCGCGATGCTGGCCAATTCGCCGTTCCGCTCCGGCAAGCCCAACGGCTTCCTGTCGTACCGCTCGCAGATCTGGACCGATGTCGATAACGCGCGCGCGGGCATGCTGCCCTGGGTGTTCGAGGACGGCATGTCCTTCGAGCGCTATGTCGATTACGCGCTCGATGTGCCGATGTATTTCCTCTATCGCGACGGCAAATATATCGACATGGCGGGCAAGAGCTTCCGCAAATTCCTCGCCCGCGAAATTCCCGAGGTGAAGGACATCGAGCCCACGATGGCCGACTGGGCCGATCACCTCACCACCATCTTCCCCGAAGTGCGCCTCAAGAAATTCCTGGAGATGCGCGGCAGCGATGCCGGCGCGTGGCGGCGCATCTGCGGCATGCCCGCGCTGTGGGTCGGCATCTATTACGACCAGACCGCGCTCGATGCGGCGTGGGACATGGTGAAGGACTGGACCGCCGAAGAGCGGCAGGCCATGCGCGACGCGGTTCCGCATCTCGCGTTCAAAACGCCGTTCCGCAACACGACGGTCGGCGCGCTCGCGCAGCGCATGATCGAGATTTCCTCCGAGGGCCTGAAGCGCCGCGCCGCGCTGGATGCGGGCGGCATGAGCGAGGACGGCTTCCTCAACCCGCTGCGCGAACTCGTCAGCCGCGGCCAGACGCGGGCGGAGGAACTTCTCGCGCATTATCACGGCGCATGGAACCGCGACATCCGCCACATCTTCAAGGAATACAATTTCCTTTAAGCCGCGCCGCATTGGCGCCGCTTTCTTTGCCCATCTTCGCCGCGATGAAGAGCCAGATCACAACCCGCCTTGCGGGAACGCGGGATCGTCGCGCGCTGGTTGCACTCGATCCGATGGCCGAAAAGGATCTTCAGCGCCGCGAAACCATCGACGCCGCCATTGCCGCGCGCCGCTGCTGGGTGGCGGAAGGCTTCGGCCGCGTGGTGGGCTATGGAATCCTGTCGCGCAATTTCTTCCACCGCGACTTCATCGAGATCGTCTTCGTCCCGGAGGACGCCCGCCGCACCGGCGCGGGCGCGGCCATGCTCTCGGCCATCGAGCGCGCGGTGAAGGAAGACCGGCTGTTCACCTCGACCAACGCCTCCAACGCCGCGATGCGCGGCCTGCTTTTCACCTGCGGCTACCGCGAAAGCGGCCGCATCGACAATCTCGATCCCGGCGACCCGGAGATCGTCTATGTGAAGTTCCTGGAGCGCGCTAACGCCGCGCGCGCCAGAGAATGAGGACGCCGAGCAGCGCCAGCGCGCCGCCCCAATAGATCCAGTTTGTCTCGCCGATCATGACGCTGGTGCGCGGCCATGGCAGCAAGTTCGCGCCCTGCGCGGCCCACAGCAGGCCCATGATAAGGGCCACGATCCCCACAAGCGTCATCAGAACTTTGCGCATGATCCCCTCCCATCACCTCCCCCTTGTGGGGAGGTCGAAAAAGCGAAGCTTTTTCGGGTGGGGGGACGGTAAGAGAAATCCCCCCACCCGAAAAATTCTTCGCTTCGCTTCGAATTTTATCGGCCTCCCCACAAGGGGGAGGCGGTGTTACGCCGCCTAATGCTCCGGCAGCGGGATGAACTCCTTGTCGTCGCCGGGAATTTTCGCGAAGCGGCCCGCCTTCCAGTCGTCCTTCGCCTTCTCGATGCGCTCGCGCGAGGAAGCGACGAAATTCCACCAGACATGCCGCTCGCCATCCAGCGGCGCGCCGCCCAGCAGCATCACGCGGCTGTCGCCCATCGCGCTGATCTCCGCATGTTCGCCCTTGTCGAACACGATCATGCCGCCGTCGCCGAGCGACTGCCCGTCGCTCTCGATGCGCCCGGCCACCACCATCGCGCCGCGTTCGGCATAGTCGGAAGGCAAGGTCAGCGTGCTGCCGTCCTTCATCTGCGCATCGACATAGAAAATCTCCATCGGCACCCGCACCGGCGCTTCCATGCCGAACGCCTTGCCGCACACCACGCGCAACGTCACGCCGTCATGCTCCAGCGACGGCAGGTTCTCCTTGGCGACGTGTTGAAAGCTCGGCGGGTCTTCTTCGTTCGCGCGGGGCAGGCCGACCCAGCTCTGAATGCCGTGCATGCGGTGGCCGCGCGCGCGAACCTCCGGTCCCGTGCGCTCGGAATGGGCGATGCCGCGCCCGGCCGTCATCCAGTTCACGTCACCGGGCACGATCTCCTGCGCGTTGCCGAGATTGTCGCGATGCACCTGCGAGCCTTCGAACAGATAGGTGATGGTGGCCAACCCGATATGCGGATGCGGCCGCACATCGATACCGTGCCCCGGCTTGAACTCGACAGGCCCGAAATAATCGAAGAACACGAATGGTCCCACCGTGCGCTGCCCCGCCTGCGGCAGCACACGAGCGACGGAAAAGCCGTCACCCAATTCCCGTTTCTGCCCTGAAATATCGCGCATCGCTCTACAGTCCGCACTCAGTTGAAAAATCAAATCAGATTGTCATGGCCCGCAAAAGCGGGCCACCCAGGTGACGCGGCTTCCATCTTCCAGAATTGAGCGAACTTCACCTGGGTGGCCCACGCGGAGTTTACACTCCGGCCGCGCTTCGCGCGGACCGGGGTGGTGGGCCATGACACTTAATTCTTCGGCTGCGGCACGCGCTCGGCGCCCTGGCGTGCCAGCATCCAGCCGGGATATTCCGGCGCCAGCGCGCTCACATCGTCCAGCGCCTTCATCTCGTCCGCCGAAAGCTTCAGCGTCGTGGAAGCGATGTTGTCGTCAAGTTGCTCGATGTTCTTCGCGCCGATGATGACCGTGGTCACGAACGGCTTGTGCAGGATGTAGGCGAGGGCGACGCGCGCCACGCTGACATCATGCGCTTTCGCAATCTCGCGCATCGCATCCACGCATTTCCATGCGCGGTCTTTGTCGACAGGCGGGAAGTCAAACACCACGCGGCGCGCGCCTTCCGGGCCGTTCGAGCCGGGGCCGAACTTGCCCGAGAGCAATCCGCCCGCCAGCGGCGACCACACCATCAAGCCGACTTTCTGATCGTTCAGCAGCGGAACGATTTCGCGCTCCAGATCGCGCCCCGCGATGGAGTAGTACGCCTGCAGCGTCTCGAACCGCGCATAACCGCGCTTATCCGAAATACCCAGCGCCTTCATGATCTTCCACGCCTGCCAGTTCGACACGCCGGCATAGCGCACCATGCCCTGCCGCGTGAGATCGTCCAGCGCGCGCATCGTCTCTTCCACGGAGGTTACGCTGTCCGTGGCGTGGATCTGATAAAGATCGATGTGATCGGTCTGCAAACGCTCCAGACTGCGCGACACCGAATCCATGATGTGCCCGCGGCTCGCGCCGATATCGTTCGGACCGGGCCCCATGCGGCCATAGCACTTTGTCGCGATCACCACGCTCGAACGCTTGATGCCGATGTCCTTGATCGCCTGTCCGGTGAGCCGCTCGGACTGTCCGGCGGAATAGACATCCGCGGTGTCGAGGAAGTTCACGCCCGCTTCGAGTGAGCGGCTTACGATCTGTGTCGCCAGCTTCTGATCGACATCGCCGATCCCGGCCCAGATGCCGCCCGGCTTATTCTCGCCCGTGAACGTCATTGTGCCGAGGCAGATTTCGGACACGAACAATCCGGTATTGCCGAGTTGATGGTATTTCATGGAAGTCCTCCGGTTTCAGGCCGGGAGGATCGTAAGCTCCGGCCAGTGTTCTTTCCAGCGCAGCGCCTTTTCCCTGTATTTGTCAGGGAGAAAGTTCGCGGTGCGGTTCGGCCGAACGATCATATGGAAAATGTCATCGAAGCCGCGCGGCGCATAAATCTCCGTGGCGTCTGCGTTTGCGCGAATGCCCACCTGCGCGTTGTGCATCAGGAAGCGGTCGATGCCGTCCGTCGCGCGCGACAAAGGCGGGTAGGGCGCGCCGAATTTCTCTTCGTACCACAGATGCACGCGCGCCTGGTTGCGCAGTTCCACCATGACGCCCAGATCGGCGAACAGTTCCGCGGCGCGGCGGATTGCCCTGTCCTCGGCGGCGTAGGACGTATCCGCATCGAAATAGAACACGTCGTAATCCTTGATGTGCAGATCGGGCCGTTGCCCGGTGCGCGTGTTCCAGACGGTCTGGAACAGGCTGCCGGACACCAGCCAGCAATCCGGCAGGGCGAGCGCGGGAAGCCGCTCCAGAAGAATGCGGTTGAACGGATTGCGCTGGATGGCCTCCAGAAATTCGGCGCGAGTCATGGCGCCACATTGCCATGGCGCAAAAAGCGCGCCACCGTCTTTCGGTCCAGGGATCGGAGAGCCGCATGCAAACGGAATTGGTGGGGCTCGCCGCGGCCTTTCTCACAACGCTGGCGTTTCTGCCGCAGGTGCTTCACACCATCCGCACGCGCTCGACGCACGACATCTCGCTCAGGATGTATTCGCTTTTCACCCTGGGCGTTTTTCTCTGGCTCATATACGGACTCATCCTGCGCGACGTTCCGATCATCGGGGCGAACGCGGTCACGTTGCTCCTTTCAGGAACGGTGCTCGTCCTCAAGCTTCGCCACGGCTGACGTCAGTTCGCGCGGCCTTGCGGATCGGCCTGGGAGAGGAAGGCCTGCGGCGGAAGCGCGAATACGCCCGGCGCCTTGTTGTGGATCGGCGCGGTCCAGCGGACCCACGAAAACTCCAGCGAATGATAAAGATGCGGAAAGACCTCTCCGGCGGCATTCCGCTCCCATTTCAGCTTGGCGCCCAGCTCGTCGGACTCCAGCGCCACCAGCATCAACCCGGTG
>JAFECN010000105.1 GCA_018242145.1 Pseudomonadota bacterium | reverse complement strand
CTCGTCGCGGCTTTCGCGGGCGAGCTTGCCTCGCTGTTCGAAGGCTCCGGTCAGGAGTTGTTCAACGCCACGATCCTCCTGCTCGCAGTGTGCATGCTCACCTGGCACAATGTCTGGATGGCCGGTCATGGCCGCCAGATGGCGCGCGAAATGAAGGCGGTCGGCGCGGAGGTTTCCGCGGGCACCAGGTCGCTTGCGGCGCTTGCCATCGTCGTCGGCGTTGCGGTGCTGCGCGAAGGCTCCGAGGTCGTGCTCTTTCTCTATGGCATCGCCAGCCAGGGCGGCACGACGCAAGGCGCCATGCTGTTGGGCGGCATGCTCGGCGTTATCGCCGGTGCCGGGGTGTCGGCATTGATGTTCTTCGGGCTTCTGCAAATTCCCGCCGGAAAGCTTTTCAGCGTCACGGCCTGGCTCATCACGCTGCTCGCCGCGGGCATGGCGGCGCAGGCCGTTCTGTTCCTTCAGCAGGGCGGTTATCTCGACGTGCTGCAAAGCACGGTGTGGGATACGTCGTGGCTTCTGCCGGAAGATTCCATCGCAGGGCGCCTGCTGCATACGCTGATCGGTTACAGCGATGCACCCAACGGCGCGCAGATCGTGGCCTATGTCGCGACCGTCGCGGTCATCATGGGGCTGACGCGCTGGGAACATGCGCGCCATCCCGGCTCCGTTCCCAAACCCGCATAAGAAAACGCCGCGAGCCTTGCGGACTCGCGGCGTTTGAGCCGGTCAGGCTCGTCCCGCATCAGCGCGGCGGAGGTCCGTCTTCGTCGTCATACGGACCGTTGTCGGCAGCGGGCGGCGGTCCGCGATCGTCATCGTCCGGGCCGTCATACTGATCGCGCGGCGGCTGGCTTTGATCGTCGTAACCCGGCGGCGGCCCCTGATCCTGATCGTCGGGACCGCTCTGGTCGTAGGCCTGTTGCGGGTCCGGCGTCGGCGTCACCGCGCGCCAAGGCCCACGGCACGACTTCACATACGGATAATAGCCGGCGGGGTTGTCGCAATAATACCAGTAATACCCGTTGTCGCCCGGCTCCGCGCCGTAGCCCGGATCGTCGTAACCGTCATATCCGCCATCGTCGTAATAGCTGTCGTCATCGTAGTAGTAGTTCGAGACGTAACCCGGATAGGGATAGACGGGCTGGTCGTAGAAGAAATAAGTGCCGCCCGAATACCACCACCATCCGTTGCGGCCGTTGTGGCGGCCGTGCGACCAGCGGCCATGCTGCCAGGTCGAACGGTTATTCGCGCTCCAGTGCGAGACATTGTGATCACGCAGCGTGTTGGCATTCCAATGCGGATGCGATCCGCGATTGTAGCGTCCGCCATTATATCCATGCGTGGCCGCCCAACCGGCATTGTTGTTGTTGCCGGGCGCCGCGTTGTTGCGCGGCGGCGATTGCGGGGGAGGGCCGCCATTGCGGCCGCGCTGCCAGTTCCAGCCCGGATTGCTGTTGCCGCCGCCATTATTGGCCGCGAAGGACGACGAATTGTTGTTCAGCGGACGCGGCGGCGCCGATGCGTTGCCGTTCCCGCCGCGATAGCCATGCGCCGCGGCCCAACCGCCCGGCGTGACGTTTGAAGGTGCGTGGTTTCCACGCGGCGGCGCCGATGGCGTCTGCGCCGGTTGTTCGCCCGCGCGGAAGTGTGGGTGGACGTGATGGTCGTTGTCGGCGGCGGTGGCCGCGCCTGCAAGAAGCGTCGAGCCCAGCAACGCGGCGGACAACCCGTAAAGGAATTTCATAGACTCCTCGTTGGTCCAAGATATCGGGCGTGAATATCTTGAGGGGCGGCTGAACCCAGCATGAACGGGCTGGTTCATCGTGGCACAACCGGAAGGCGCAGTTTTGGGCCGTTGCAGAAAGGTCTAACGGCTTCTCCGGCAATTCGTTAAGAGCCGGGCGCTATAAAACAGCCTCTATACGGAGCAAGGCCGTGGGGGCTTCTGCAGGGAACAATACGGCGCGTCTTTGGCAGCGCGGCGCCACGCGGCGGGCGATCCTGGATGCCGCCCGCACCGTGGCCGCGCGCACGGGCTCCATCGACTTTTCCCTGAACACGGTTGCGAAGGAAGCGGGCTTTTCCACCACGACCGTCTTCGCCTATTTCGCCACCAAGCAGGACCTGATCCTCGGCGTGATGGCGGACGATCTGTCCAAATTCGCCACGCAGATGCGCGACAGCTACATGTTCGTGCCGGAGGAAACGGCGCACAGTCCCGAAGACGCGCGGGGCGATGCCGCTCCCGAGAGTGAACTGGCCGCCGGTCCCGAAGCGATCATCTTGCCCGAGCCTGTGCTCGAAGCCGCGGCGGATGCCATGGCGTCGCCCGAAACCTCCGTCGTTCCGTTCGCGTCCCCCGCCGAATCCAGACCGGAAAAACCGTTCGAGCCGCCGCGCGTCGATGCGTGGCTTGAGCGCCGCCTGCGCGTGTTCGAGAAATCGCTCGCCGATATCGAAAGCCGCCTTGCCGCCGTGCAAAAGGAAAGCGCCACGGCGTCCGCGCAGGTGGACGAGAACACCAAGATCTTCGGCGCGCGCCTCGATGCCTCCGAAAAGCGCATTTCCGAACTGTCCGGCGATCTCACCACGCGCATGGCCGCCGCCGAGAAGCGCCTGCGCGACGCGCAAACGGAATTGCGCACCAGCCTGCTCAACGCCTCCATGCGGATCGACCAGATCGAAGCCGCCGCGCGCAATGTGGTCGCGCAGACGGGCTATGTGCCGCCCGTTGAAATTGCCGCGCCGGTCGAATTTGATCCTTCATCCGGCGATGCGCCTGCGGACAAGCCGCTGACGGCCGCCGCCGACACTTATCTTTCCGCTGCCCGCCGTGCCGCGCAGGCCGCCGCCGCGCTTGCGGATATGGAGCAGACGGAAAAGAAGACGAAGTTTCCGCCATGGTTCAACCGCACCAATATGCTCGTCGCGGGGGGCGTGGTGGTTTTCTTCGTGCTGGGCGCGATGGTGTCTTACGCCATCGGCCAGAATGTCGGCCGCTCCACGCCGATCCGCGTCGTCGTTCCGCGCAGCGCGATGCAGCACAAATCCCGGCCCACCGCGGCGATCACGCCACTCGACAAGCTCTCCGCATTGGCGAGCACCGGCAATCCTCGCGCGGAATTGCTGATCGGCTTGCACTATCTCAAGGATGAGAATGCCGACAAGCCGCAAGCCGCGAAGTGGATTTTGAAGTCCGCCAACGCGCACGATCCGATGGGCCAGTATTGGGCCGCGGAGATTTACAAGCATGGCGACGGCGTGACGGCGGACGCAACACAGGCGCTGCGCTGGTACGAAGCCGCGGCCGGGCAGGGCAATCGCCAGGCGATGCACGATCTCGGCGTCGCCTATGCCGAAGGCAAGGGCACGCCGCAGGATTACGGCGAAAGCGCGCGCTGGTTCGCCAAAGCGGCGGCGCTGGGCCTGACCAATTCGCAGTTCAATCTCGCGGTGCTTTATGAGCGCGGCGAAGGCGTGAAGCCGGATCTGGCGGAAGCCTATAAGTGGTACGCCATCGTGGCGAAAACCGGCGATGCGGAATCCAAGGCGCGCATCGAAGCCATCGCGACGCAGATGCCGCAGAGCAAACTCGCGGCGGCGAAAGCAGCGGCCGCGGCCTTCAGGCCCGGCATGCCCGACCCGGACGCGAACACGACGACGCTTCCCGCCTCCTGACCGCCCATGAAGACCTGGCCTCTTTCGTTGCGTCTCGGCTTGGGCCTGTTCGCCATCGGCACCGGGCCGCTGCTGCTGTTCATCGTCGCCGACGAGATCGGCCTGATCCGCGACCCCAACCCCAATCCGGTCGGACTCGGCTTGCTGTTCTTCGTAACGATCTGGCCCGCGATGGGCTTGATGGCGTTCGGCCTTATTCGGCTGACCTGGGCGTGGCTGACGGCCGATTGAGGGAAGGCCGGCTGTGTATTATAGTTGACAATCCTTCGTGACTGTGTATTATATGACACATGCTCGAAGTCCGGCAGATGGCAGCTTTCACGAACTGGCTCGCCAAGCTGACGGATCGCGACGCGCAGGCCCGTATCGTTGTGCGGCTCCGCCGATTTGAACTCGGGAATCTCGGCGACGTGAAGCCGGTTGGCGAAGGCGTAATGGAAGCGCGGATCGATTACGGCCCCGGATACCGACTTTATTTCGTGCGGCGTGGTCTTGTTCTGATTGTGATGTTGTGCGGCGGAGACAAGCGTACGCAGCGAGCCGATATTGAAAGAGCCAGAAAACTGGCGAAGGAGCTTTGAATGGCGCGCGAAACCGTCAAATTCGACGTTCAAAACCATCTCAAGACGCGCGCGGAGCGGATCGCTTATCTCGAAGCCGTGCTTGAAGACGGCGATCCCGGCCTTATCGCGGCGGCGCTGGGCGATATCGCGCGCGCCATCGGACCTTCTAAATTCGCGCGTGAGACCGGCCTGAGCCGCGAGACGATCTACAAAGCGCTCAAGCCCGGCGGAAATCCCACGCTGGATACGGTATCGAAAAGCGTGAAAGCGCTCGGCCTCAGGCTGTCTTTGACGGCTGTGTGAGGTGGCTTGCCAACCGAAGCCGCGAAGGGTGGCTTGCCAGGCGAAGCGACGCGGAGAAAGCCCAGGCTTCGCCCTTCGGGCTACGCCGGGCAGTCTTCGCTCCGCTGCGCGTCGCGAAGACTGGTGCCGGCTACAGGACTCGAACCTGTGACCCCCTGATTACAAATCAGGTGCTCTACCAACTGAGCTAAGCCGGCGACCGGGCCGAAATACGCTGCGTCGCGAATCTGCGCAATGCCGCTTTCGCGGCCGTTTAGATGCGGATTTTCGAAGCGAGGGGCGCTTCGGAAAATTCCTTGTCCATCAATAGGTAATGAAAATATATCCTCAGAGGAAAAATAATTCCTTGACGACCGCTACGCTGGTCCCGTACAAACGGCCCATTCTCTCGAATTGCGCCTGAAACGCCCCGCACCGGCCTTTGATCCGGTGTGGCCGCAACGGCGTCTGCTCACAAAGGACTATCAGTTTTGCGGACCACCCAAAGACATCCGCTCCGGCATCACCGCGCCGGCGGAAATGATCATCGCCATCGCCTGCTCGGACGTCATATCGCTCGGCACCAGCTTTGCGACCGGAACAAGCTGCAGGTAGCCCGTGGTGGGATTGACGGCGGTGGGCACATAGACCGCCGCCATCATTTCCTTGGTCGAGGCATCGGTGAAAGTGCGCATCACGAAGCCCAGCGTCTTGGCGCCTTCGTGCGGAAAGTCGATCAGCACCACGCGCTGGGAATTGTCAGGCTTGGTGCGCAGCACATCCACCAGCTTGCGCGCGGCGGAATAGACGGTGTTGGCCAGCGGAATGCGGTTGATGATCGCCTCGACGTAACCCCACAGGGTCTGCCCGATCACCCGGCTCGTCACCGCGCCGATGACATAGAGCACCAGCAGGGTGAAGAGCAGGGCGATCACCCATTGCACCCGTCCGTCTTCCAGAACACGGGTCATGGCCGGATGCTGCTGCTCGATGGCCTGCGCCAGCACCGCGGCGAAGGGCCGGCCCCAGTCGGACAGGGTTTGCAGGAGGAAATCGAACACCAGCCAGACCACCACCAGCGGGATGATGGTCAAAATCCCGGCGATCAGGTTCTTCTGGAAGTTGGCCTGAAACAGCCGGTCTCGGATGGTCGGTTCGTCCATTTTTGGCTCACGGCGCGGCAATCCCGCCCCAGTGGACGGATTCGCGCAGAACCATTATCTCCCGTGTATCACCCTCTTGTCCAAGCGGCCTGACATGGAACGGATTCTCATCACTTCGGCATTGCCGTACATCAACGGCATCAAGCATCTGGGCACGCTGGTCGGCTCGATGCTGTCCGCCGACGTGTTCGCCCGTTTCAAAAAGGCACGCGGCCATGAGGTGCTGTTCCTCTGCGCCACCGACGAGCACGGCACGCCCACCGAACTGGCCGCCATGGAAGCCGGCAAGGATGTGCGCACCTTCTGCGACGAGCAGCATCTTTTGCAGAAAGCGGCCTGCGAGAAATTCGATCTCGGCTGGGATCATTTCGGCCGCTCCTCCAGTCCGCAGAACAAGGAACTAACGCAGCATTTCGCGCGCCAGCTCTGGAAGAACGGCTTTCTCGAAGTCCGCACCACCAAGCAGGTCTATTCCAATGCCGACGGGCGCTTCCTGCCGGACCGCTATGTCATCGGCACATGCCCGCATTGCGGCTACGAAAAAGCGCGCGGCGACCAGTGCGAGAACTGCACCCGCGTTCTGGACCCCATCGATCTCATCAAGCCGCGCAGCGCCGTGTCCGGATCGGACGATATCGAGATCCGGGATTCGACCCATCTGTTCCTGAAGCAATCCGAATTCGTGCCGCAGCTTCGCCAGTGGATCGACAGCCACAAGAACGAATGGTCGAACATCGTCTATTCCATCGCCAACAAATGGCTGGAAGAGGGCTTGCAGGATCGCGGCATCACCCGCGACGTCGATTGGGGCGTGCCGGTGCCGGACGACATCGCGGACGGCAAGCTCAAGGGCAAGGTGTTCTACGTCTGGTTCGACGCGCCCATCGAATATATCGGCGCCACGAAGGAATGGGCCGACGCCAACGGCAAGGGCAATTCGTGGAAGTCGTGGTGGTATGGCGAAGAGTCGAAAGACGTCCGCTATTACGAATTCATGGGCAAGGACAATGTGCCGTTCCATACGGTCGGCTTCCCGGTCACCATCATGGGTTCCGGCGAGCCGTGGAAGCTGGTCGATCAGATCAAGGGCTTCAACTGGCTCAACTATTATAGCGGCAAGTTCTCCACCTCCGAGCATCGCGGCGTCTTCATGGATTCCGCCATCGAGATCCTGCCCGCGGATTACTGGCGCTATTATCTGATGGCGAACGCGCCGGAGAGTTCGGACTCGTCCTTCACCTTCGAGCACTTCGCTTCGGTGGTGAACAAGGATCTGGCCGACGTTCTGGGCAATTTCGTCAACCGCATCACCAAATTCTGCGTCGCGCGCTTCGACGGCAAGGTGCCGGGCGAGGGCGAATATGGCGACGAGGAAAAAGCGCTGATCGCGGAGATGGAAAAACGCTTCGCGCAATACACCGCCTATTTCGAGGCCATCGAATACCGCAAGGCGCTGGCCGAACTGCGCGCCATCTGGGTCGCGGGCAACGAATATCTCACTCGTGCCGCGCCATGGACGCATATCAAGACCGATCGCGCAAAGGCGGCGGTCGCCGTGCGCATGGGATTGAACCTCGTGCATCTGTTCGCGCATCTGGCGTGGCCCATCATGCCGACGATGGCGAAGAAGATTCACGAAGCGATCCAGCCGGTCGCGGGCGACGGCAAGATCATCCCGTGGCCGGATATGCCGATGGCGAAAGAGCTGGACGATCTGGAACCCGGCATGGCGATCCATGCGCCGGATGTTCTCTTCGCCAAAATCACCGACGAGCAGATCGCCGAATGGACGGCGCGCTTCGGCGGCGCGGATTCGGCATGACCATATCCGTTCGCCGATTGGGCGTGCCGGATGTTCCGGCGTTGCGCGAATTGCGTCTGGAGTCGTTGCGCCTGCATCCGGAATGTTTCGGCGCCGATCTGGAGGCCGAGGAAGCGATGTCGGTGGACGACATGGCCGCGCGGATGCACACCGGCACATCCTTTGGCGGTTTTGTGGACGGCGCGTTGTGCGGCCTCGTCGTCTTCGTGAAACCGAAGAACAAGAAGACGGGCCACACCGGCGAGCTTGGCGCGATGTATGTCCGCGCCGGCGCGCGCGGAACGGGGCTTGCCGATGCGCTGGTGGAAGCGGTGATCGACCAGGCGGTCGCCACCGGCACCGAGCAGATCAAGCTCACCGTGAACGCCGAGAACCCGCGCGCCATCAAGCTCTATGAGCGGCACGGCTTCCGCACGATCGGCAGATATCCGAACTCGCTGCGCGTGGGCGGCCGCACCTATGAAGAACTGATCATGCTGCGGACCGTTTCTCCCTCCGACTGAGGGGTGGGGGCGGTACCCCCCATGATTTGCAATTCAACTACTTCATGTGGGCGGTCTTCGGTTGCACGGCCACCAAATCTCGCAATCACATCAGTCCATCAGGATGGACCAGCCCGAGGGGCCAAGCGCTTCTAGCGGCCGATAGCGGGACTTGTAGTCCATCTTGTCGCTGCCGTGGATCCAGTAGCCCAGATAGACGTAAGGCAATCCCCGCGCGCGCGCGGCCGCGATATGATCCAGGATCATGTAGGCACCCAGGCTGCGCGCATCCACGCCGGGATGGAAGAAGGAATAGACCATCGACAAGCCGTCGCGCAGCACATCGGTCAGCGCGCAGGCCATCAATTGTCCCTGATCGCTGCCGTCGCTGTGCTGGCGGTATTCGACGATATGCGTGTTGACCGGCGTTTCCTCGACCATCGCCACATAATCGAACAGCCCCATGTCGCTCATGCCGCCGCCGGAATGGCGCGCATCGAGGTAGGTGCGCAGCAGCGCGAACTGCTCGCGCGTGGCCTCCGCGGGTACTTCGCTGCGCATCAGGTCGGCATTGCGCTTGAGGGTGCGGCGCTGTCCGCGGGACGGCTCAAAACCGTTCGCGACCACGCGCACGGACACGCAGGCCGAGCACCCGTCGCAGGCCGGGCGATAGGCGATCATCTGGCTGCGACGAAAGCCGGAATGGGTGAGCGCTTCGTTGAGAGGCTGGGCAAGGCTGCCGGACAGGCGGGCGAAGACTTTGCGCTCGATGCGGCCGGGAAGATAAGGGCAGGGGCCGCCGGGTGTCAGAAAAAATTGCGGCAACCGTGCCGTGCGTTGTTCCGTCAACTCATCCACCCAAGCGGCGTCATAGCCGAAGTATGACAGTGATTTGCCGTTTTGCGCCAGAGTCTTGATGCAGGTTTTGCCGCTTAAGGTTTAACGCCTTCGGGCACCGGCGGCGCCTCCTTCATCAAAAGAATGGTGATGCGGCGGTTGGCCGAAGCGTTCGGGTCTTCCGGCAGCAAGGGCTCGGAACCGGCCTTGCCGGCCACCTCATAGATGCGGTCGTTGTTCACGCCCGCGCCGGTGAGGATGCTGCGCGCCGCGTTCGCGCGCGCGGCCGACAATTCCCAGTTCGTCGTTCCGTCCGCGCCGCGGAAGGGCTGGCCGTCGGTGTGGCCGCTGATGGAGATGCGGTTGGGCAGGCGGTCGATGATCTTCGCCACGGCGTCCAGCATCTTGCGCGTGTAAGGCATCGGCTGCGCGGTGCCCGGCGCGAACATCGGGCGCTGGTCCTGATCGACGAGCTGGATGCGCAGGCCGTCCCGCGTCTGCTCCACGATCACCTGGCGCGAAAGGGCGGCGATGTCCGGCATGTCCTGCATCGCCTGGCGGATCGATTCCGCGGCGGTTGCGAAGTCTTCGTCGCGCGAAGACGGCAGCGCCTGTTCGAGGTGCTGGTCGCTCTGCACCTGCGATGCGGGGGCGGTGCCTTCGGCATCGGTCGAGCCGCCCTTGCGATTGTCGGTTTTCTTGGTCGCGTTCTTGTCCGAACTCTGCGGCGGCGAATTCTTGGGCGTGATGGCGACGGAGCCGCCGGCCTGCGCGCCGGCCTTGCCCATCATGGTGCCGCCCAGAACGCCGCCCGCGCCGCTCGTCGTCTGCGAAATGCTTTGCGCGGAGAAATAATCGGCGATGCCGCGTTTCTGTTCGGGCGTGGTGGTGTTGATGAGCCACATGAGGAGGAAGAAGGCCATCATCGCTGTCACGAAGTCGGCATAGGCCACTTTCCAAGCGCCGCCGTGATGGCCGCCGTGACCGCCCTTCTTGATCTTCTTGATGATAACGGCGCCGTCGCTCGCCATTGCGTGACCCTCAGCCCATGAACCCGTGGCGTCGGCCTTTCCCCCAGGGTTCTTCCCTTGGTGGCGCCGCTCGCCTAACTTTCTGGCGTGAGATTGCCCCAGACCCTCTTAAGCAACCGTTAGGCCGCCCCAGATGAGCTTCGATACCCGCGCATTTCGTCAGGCTTTGGGCTGCTTTCCGACCGGGGTGGCGGTGGTGACGACAGCCGAGCCGGGCTGCGACCACAAGGGAATCACGGTCAATTCGTTTACTTCAGTGTCGCTCGATCCGCCGCTGGTGCTGTGGTGCATCGACCGCAAATCCGATCGTTTCTCCACCTTCACCGGGGCTAAGTGCTACACGATCAGCCTGCTCGGCACGGTCCATGAGGACGTGTCGTCGCGCCTCGCCAAACAGGGCGCGCACAGTCTGAACGGCATCGATCTCATCGAGACCCGGCTGGGTCCGCCGGCGCTTGCGGATGCACTCGCTTTTTTCGAATGCGAAAGCGAAGCGGTGCATCAGGGCGGCGATCACGCCATTCTCGTTGGCCGTGTCGTGCGCTTCGCCAAACGCGAGGCGGGGGCGCCCCTGTTGTTCTTCCAGGGCCGCTACGGCGCATTGGCTGCAGGCTGATCCAAAAAAGAAACGCCGCCGGAAGGGATTCCGGCGGCGTAAGTTGGAAGGACCAACCTTCAGGGGAAAATCACTACCAGCGGAGTTGGCCCCACAAGCCGATTTCATTGTACGTCCCCTTGGAGCCAATGGCGTCGGCCAGACCGCCGATCGTGCCGTTGGAGTCGCCGATGAAACCGTTGTTCACGGAGTCATGCTTGTACACGAGCGCGAAGTTCACGATTTTCGCGGGCGTGTATTCGATACCGAAATTGTAATAGGTGTTACGCTTGGCCGAATTCGTGTCCTTGTTCGGCTTCACCCAGTCGTAGCGGCCGAACACCGCCCATTCCGGCGTGAACTGATAGGACGCGAAGGGCGAGTAGCCATAGGCGCGGTCGCCGGTGGGGCTGGCCACGTTGTTCCAGTCGTTGGCCGAGAAATATTCCACGCCGACTTTCAGGCCTTCCCATGTGTAGGCCGCGACCGCGTCGAAGCGCGTGGCGGTGTGATAGGTCGGCGCGGCGCCCTCGATATCCTTGCCGAGCTTGCCGTTGTAGCCGCCGACGCCGAGGATCAGGCCGTTCCAGTTGAGGTTCACGCGGCCTTCAAGGTCGATGCCCTTGGAGCGGTTGGCGGTGCCGATCGGCGAGTTTTTATAGCCCGCGCCGTTCACCGCCGAGATCTGGTAGGCGATCAAGCCGTCCGCGAACTTGCCGAGCATGTGGACGCCCCAGTCGGCGGAGGTGCCGAACTTGGTGCGGTCGACCAGTGTGTTTTCGACGTAGCGATAGCCATACACGTCTTCCATGAACGGAATCCACGGCAGGTCCGCGGAGCCGAGGCGGAAGGTGAACATGTCGTTCAGCTTCGCCTGAAGGTAGGCCTTCTTGATGTAAAGCTGCGAAGCCTTGGTCGTGCCGTCATAGGTGAAGTCCGTCGTCAGGTTCGCCGAGAACACGTCGTCGAACTGGTGATCGACGCCCAGATAGAAACGCTTGATGTCGAAATTGACGCCGTTCTGCGCCTGCTTCACGCCATCGCGCTTATTGTTGATGCTGGTGATGTCGTAATACATGCGGCCCGAGATCTTGGTGTTGGACCACCAGCTTCCCTTGCTGACGGAATTGCTCGCCGCCTGCTGTTCATAAACCTGGTTCTGCAGCGCTTCGAATTGCGCCTGAGACACGACCTGATCGGACGGCGCCGGTGCCGCAGTTTGCGCCTGGGCCTGTGCGGCCTGTTCGCGCTTGAGTTCCTGGATTTGCGATTCCAGTGCATCGATGCGCGCGTCGATGGAGCCGCTGGCGGCTGCTGCATGATGGCGATGATGATGTTTCTTGGGCGCATCCTGCGCGGCAGCCGGAACGGCCAGCAGCGCGAACGCAGCGGTACCCAACAGGATCGTTTTGAATTGCATGTTTTTCCCCGCGTAACGCGATCGAAATTGCCGCAAAGGATGCGGCTTCCAGCCCCCGGACACTCGAAAAGCTGGGGCGGTGTTACCGGCGGGGAGCGTCAGAACCGCGAAGCTTCGATGACGGATTTATAACGGCGCATCGGATGTTGCCCGGCTGCATCTTCACGGCAGCGACGCCATGCTTTTTGCGCCGGAGACGCTAACCTCCTGCGATGGCGCGACTCACGATTCGTATCGATTTCGAGCCCGGTCATGCGCTGGGGCCGGGCAAGGTCCGGCTGCTGGAACAGATCGCGGAGACCGGCTCGATTCGAAGTGCCGCCGCGTCCATGAAGATGAGCTACCGGCGCGCGTGGCTTCTTGTGCAAGCCTTGGAGAAGACATTCGGCGCGCCCCTGATCGTGGCGGCCACCGGAGGGCGGAAGGGCGGCGGAACCTCGCTTACACCTCTCGGCAAGAAAGTTATCAAGCTCTACCGAGCTGTGGAACAAACGGCTGTCGTCCGGGCGGCCAAGGAGGTCCAGACTTTGGTGCATAGCCGGTATTCTGCGGCAAAAAAGCCAGTGAAACTGCGGAAAAAGTAATGCAATAAGCAGGCTTGTAGCCCTTGTGGCTTATTATAACGCTGCTTATGTTCACGCCCATGACGAACCCAGCTTATACGAACCTGGACCGGGATTTCCTTATCCTACTCAACGACGTTGCGCGGCTCCTGCGCACGCGCTTCGACCAGATCGCCCGCACGCGCGGCATGACCCGCGCGCAATGGGTGATCCTCGCGCGCCTGTCGCGCCAGCCGGGGCTGTCGCAGAACGAGTTGGCCGGGGTTTGCGAAGTGGAACCGATCACCGTGGGCCGGCTTATCGACAGGCTGGAATCGCGCGGACTCGTTGAGCGCCGCTTCGATCCGAAGGACCGCCGCGTGCGCCGGTTGCATCTTCTGCCCGCCGCGCAGCCCTATCTGGAAGAGATCAACAGTTACAAAGAAGCGATGGCCCTTGAGATTTCGGAAGGCATCGACAAGCAGACTCAGGATGTCCTGGTGGACACGTTGCTGAACATCAAATCGAAACTGACGGCCGAGGGTTCATCCCCGAAGCTTCAAATGGCTGGAGAGTAAGAGTCATGGCTGCCATTCAATCCGAAACCAGCCGATATCCGGGGAGCCCGCGCCGTTCCCTCGCGCCGGTTCAGGGTCTTTTGGGGCGCATGCGCGAAGACAAGACGCTTCTGCGCCGGGTGCTGATGATCGGCGGCGTTGCCATCGTCGCGCTGGCCGCGCTGGCGTTCTGGCTGATGGGCGGTCGCTATGTCTCGACGGACGACGCCTATGTTCAGACCCAGAAGTTGATGGTCTCGACGGACGTGTCGGGCCTGGTGAAGACGGTGAATGTCCGCGAAGGCGAGCGGGTGAAAAAAGGGCAGGTGCTTTTCACGCTCGACCCGCATCCCTTCCAGATCGCGCTTGATAATGCCAAGGCCCAGCTTGGGCAGGTCGTCCAGAGCGTTGCGGCGACGAAGGCCGATTACCAAAGCATGATCAGCGCCGCAGACGCGCAACGCGCGCAGGTGGACCTCAACCAGCGCAACTTCGACCGCTATGCGGCGCTGTTGAAGGTGAACGCCATCGCGCCCGCGACCTACGATCAGGCGCGCCTCACGCTGGCCGCCTCGAAGCAGCAGCTTGTCCAGGCCGAGCAGACCGCGAAAACGCAGCTTGCCAAGCTGAACGGCAATCCGGACATCGCGCCGGAACAGACGCCGCAATATCAGCAGGCGCTGGCCGCGGTGCAGGAAGCGCAGCGCCAGCTCGATCATGCCACCGTGCGCGCGCCGTTCGACGGCATCGTCGCCGAAGTGGATTCGCTCCAGCCGGGCACGCTCGTCATCTCCGCCATGAGCGCGTTCTCGACCACCAGCGCCGTGGGCCTTGTCGGCACCGATCATGTCTGGATCGAAGCGCATATGAAGGAAACCGATCTCACCCATGTGAAGGCCGGCGATCCCGTATCGATCTCGATCGACACCTATCCGGACCACACATGGCACGGACATGTCGATGCGGTGAGCGCTGCCAGTGGGGCCGCGTTCTCGGTGCTGCCGGCGGAGAACGCCAGCGGCAACTGGGTGAAGGTCACGCAGCGCATTCCGACGCGCATCATCATCGACCGGAAGAAGGGGGACCCGGAGCTTCGGGCTGGCATGAGTGCCGTTGTCGATATCGACACCGGCAAGCGCACCTGGCAGCGGATGTTTTCCGACCGCTGAGCGCAGAAAGGTCAGTGTAGAGTAGAATGACAGCCCGCTCGGCCGGTTTCACCCAAGCTCATACCCCGGTCTACGAGACGAAATTCGAACTTCGCATCATCATGCTGTGCTCCATGGCCGGCACGTTGATGCAGGCTTTGGATTCCACCATCGCGAACGTCGCGCTGCCCTACATGCAGGGCGGCCTCGCGGCCTCGCGCGATCAGGTCACTTGGGTTCTGACGTCCTATATCGTGGCGGCCGCCATCATGACGGCGCCAGTTGGATGGCTGGCGGCCCGGTTCGGCCGCAAGAACCTTGCCATCGTCTGTATCAGCGGCTTCACCGTGGCCTCGATGCTGTGCGGCGCGGCGCAGAATCTCGATCAGATGATCATCTTTCGCCTGTTGCAGGGCGCGTTCGGCGCGGCGCTTTCGCCGCTGTCGCAATCGATCATGCTGGACCTCTATCCGCCGGAGAAACGCGGATCGGTAATGGCGATCTGGGGCATGGGCGTCATGGTGGGGCCTATTCTGGGCCCGACTCTCGGCGGCTATCTGACCGACGTCTATAACTGGCGCTGGGTATTCTATGTGAACCTGCCGTTCGGCATCGCAGCCGTCACCGGTATCTGGCTCTTCCTGAAGGAAACCAACCGCGACAGCACGCTCAAATTCGACTGGTGGGGCTTTGCCTATCTCGCCCTTGCGCTGGCGAGCCTGCAGCTCATGCTCGACCGGGGCACCAACAAGGCATGGTTCGAATCGCCGGAGATCCTTGCCGAAGCGGTCCTCGCGGGATTGGGCGCATATCTGTTCCTGATTCAGATGTTCACCACTGACCGGCCGTTCATCCCGAAAGCGCTCTTCAAGGATCGCAATCTGGTCTCGGCTCTGGTGCTGATGTTCGTCACCGGTCTTGTGATGGTGGCCAGTTCGGCCCTGCTTCCGCCGTATCTTCAGGACCTTGGCGGCTATTCGGTGACCGATACCGGCCTGCTGATGGCGCCGCGCGGCGTCGGCACCATGATCGCCATGGTCGTGGCGGGCCGCATTGCCTCCCGGGTTGATGCCCGGCACATCATCGCGGCCGGAGCGATGATGATCCTGTGGTCGATGTGGGAGATGTCGAAATGGACGCCCTCCATCGCGCCGTGGTCGCTGATCTCCACCACCTTCGTGCAGGGCATTGGCATGGGGCTCGTCTTCGTGCCGATGAACTTGGTGGCCTTTGCGACGCTCTCGCCGCTGCTCCGCACGGATGGCAGCGCCATGATCAATCTCATGCGCAATGTGGGCAGCGCCATCGGCGTCTCGGTCACGACGACGATCCTGGTTAACGACACGCAGACGGCGCACGCCGCCATTGCCTCTCATGTGAGCCTGTTCAATCGGGCGCTGTCGGTGGGCATGCAAGGCATGATGTGGAACCCGAGGATTCCCATGACCGCCAACATGCTCAACCAGGTTGTCGACAGCAACGCGCAGGTCATCGCCTATTCGAACGACTTCCTCTTCATGCTCATCATTTCGATCCCTGCGGTGTTCGTGACATTCTTCATGAAGAAGCCGCCCACGCTCGCGGCTGGTGAAAAGCTGGAGATTTCGGAGTAGACCTGTCTTCCTCTTTCAGGAGCAGGGTCATGAAGATCGCATTTCTGGGGCTTGGCGTGATGGGCTACCCGATGGCCGGACATCTGGCCAAGGCGGGTCATGACGTCACCGTCTACAACCGCACGGCCGCGAAAGCGGAGCGTTGGGTCGCGGAATATGGCGGCCGGCGCGCCGCGACGCCCGCAGAAGCTGCCGCCGAATGCGATCTGGTTTTGGCGTGCGTGGGCCGCGACGCCGATCTGCGTGAGGTCACGATAGGCCGTCATGGTGCTTTTGCGACCATGAAGCGCGATGCGGTGTTCGTGGACCATACCACCGCCTCGGCGGGTATCGCGCGCGAACTGGCAGAAGAGGCACACAAGCGCGGCCTGCATTTCGTCGATGCGCCGGTGTCCGGCGGTGAAGCGGGTGCGAGGAACGGGCAATTGACGATCATGTGCGGCGGCAGCGCCGCGGCTTATGCCCGTGCTGAGCCGGTCATCGCGGCCTATGCGCGGCAATGCAAGCGCCTTGGCGAAGCCGGCGCGGGCCAGCTCACCAAGATGGTGAACCAGATCTGCATCGCAGGCATTGTGCAGGGGCTATCGGAAGGTCTGAGTTTTGCGCGCTCTGCGGGATTGAATGCCGAAGCCGTGATCGAGGTTATCTCAAAAGGCGCGGCGCAAAGCTGGCAAATGGAGAACCGCCACAAGACGATGCTGGCCGGACAGTACGATCATGGCTTTGCGGTGGAATGGATGCGCAAGGATTTGGGCATCGTTCTGGATGAGGCGCGCAACAACGGAGCCTCTTTGCCCGTCGCGGCATTGGTCGATCAGTTCTATGCGGATGTGGAGAACATGGGCGGTAAGCGCTGGGATACGTCCAGCCTGTTCGCCCGCATGGAGAAGCTGCGCGCAGCCGGGAAATGAAGAAAACAAAAAACCGCAAGGCCGCGCCCAAAAAAACGGCCAGGACCACCGCATACCATCACGGCGATTTGCGCGAAACGTTGCGGTCGGCTGCAACCACCCTGTTGGAAGAAGAGGGCTTGGCCGGTTTCAGCCTGCGCGCGGTCGCGCGCAAGGCGGGCGTGAGCCATGCCGCGCCCTACCGGCACTATCCGAACCACGAAGCCTTGTTGGCGGAACTAGTGCACGGCGGTCTGGTGGAATTGCACGACAAGATCGCCGCCATCACGCCCGCGCGGGGCGCACCATCCGAACGGATAGCGGCGATCGGCGCCGCCTATATGCGCTTTGCCGTCGGAAAGCCGGCGCTCATGCGCCTGATGTTCGGCCCGCAATTGCCGGATCGTACCCGCTTTCCGGAGATTGCCGCGGCTGTT
>JAFECN010000104.1 GCA_018242145.1 Pseudomonadota bacterium | reverse complement strand
GGTCTCAATCTCACGCTCGCTTTCGACTACGGCGCGCAAGAAGAGATCGTGGCCGCCGCGCGCGAAATGGCACAAGCCGCGGCGAGGGGCGATCTCGATCCGGACACGATCACGACGGAATTCTTTGCCTCGAAGCTTTCCACCGCCGGAATGCCGGACCCCGATCTGGTGATCCGCACCAGCGGCGAATATCGCCTGAGCAATTTCCTGCTCTGGCAATCGGCCTATTCCGAATTCGTCTTTCTCGAAAAATCGTGGCCCGATTTCACGCGGGAAGATTTTTTTGACGTCCTCAACCTGTTTGCGCAGCGCGAGCGCCGCTTCGGCGCCGTCACCCCGGAAGCCGTCGCTTGAGCGGCCTTCTGAATACCGCCGATGCGCGGGCGCGCCGGGACCTGTCCCCCGCGAAATCGCCGCGCAAATTTCTGGGCTTCGATCTCACGCTCGACTGGTTGACCCGGCCGTTGTTCGGCTTCGCGCTGGCGATGCTTGCAGTCGCCGCCACATGGTATGGCGGGTTCTGGTTTGCGCTGTTCGTCGCGGCGGGCGGCGCGGCGGCGGCGCGGGAATGGCATCGCATGTTTGCCGGATCGAATTATTTCTGGGTCGGTCTGGTCTCCGTTGCCGGAATTGCGGCGTCTGCGGGAACGGAGGTTCTGGTTCCCGCCCACCCGCACCTCGCCATCGTGCCGTGGCTCATTCTGGGCGCGGCGGCGATGCTCAATCTTCTTTTGTCGGCCAAGCGCGGTGCGGCCATGCTCTGGCACGGCGCATCAATGCTCTATGTCGGCGTTCCGGTGCTGAGCCTCGTCGCGATCCGCGAGATGTCGGCGCACGGGGTGTGGGAACTCTTCGCCTTGTTTATCGCTGTCTGGCTGACGGATACGGGGGCGCTGATCTGCGGCAGCCTGATCAAGGGCCCCAAGCTGTGGCCCGCCGTGTCGCCCAATAAGACATGGGCCGGGGCCGTCGGCGGCGGCTTCGCCGGAACGCTCGCAACAGCGGTGTTTTTCCTGCTTCTTCGCGCCAGCCCAGTGCACGGCGCGATGCTCGGTCTGTCCGCGTCGGTCATCGGACAGTTGGGCGATCTCTTCGAATCGTTCCTGAAACGCAAAGTCGGGCGGAAGAATAGCGGCAGCCTCATTCCCGGGCATGGCGGGGTTCTCGACCGTATCGATTCCATGCTTTTCGTCGCGCCGGTCGCCGCCGTTGTTTTCCTGATCGCGCAGGTCGATCCTTTCCTGCTGGGTGCGCCATGATGGCGGATCTTTCGGCGGTCACGTCGCGCAGGGTGACGGTGCTGGGCAGCACCGGCTCCATCGGCGTGAGCACACTCGATGTGATCGCGCACGCGCGTGAAACCTATGGCGCGGATGCGTTCCCCATCGAAGTGCTGACGGCGCAGTCGAATGTCGAATTGCTGGCGGAGCAGGCGCGCCGTTTCCGGCCCCGCATGGCCGTGATCGGAGATGCTGCACGCGGCGGCGCGCTGAAGCAGATGCTGGCCGGAACGGGGATCGAGAGCGCGGCCGGCCGCGAAGCGGTCATCGAAGCGGCCGCGCGTCCGTCCGATGTGGTGATGGTTGCTATCGTGGGCGCGGCCAGTCTTGCGCCCGCGCTTGCCGCCGTGCGGCGCGGGGCGACCATCGCGCTCGCGAACAAGGAGTGCATCGTCGCAGCAGGCGATCTCTTCCGCCGCGCTGTGGCAGAAAGCGGCGCGACCCTTATTCCAGTAGATTCCGAGCACAACGCGGCATTCCAGCTTCTGAATTTCGACGAAGCCCATGCCATCGAGCGGGTGACGCTCACCGCATCCGGCGGGCCCTTCCGCGATTGGCCGAGCGAGCGCATGGCGGTGGCGACGCCGGAGCAGGCGGTGGCCCATCCCAACTGGTCGATGGGCGCGAAGATATCGGTCGACAGCGCGACCTTGATGAACAAAGGGCTTGAGCTGATCGAAGCGCATTTCCTGTTTTCGCTGGAACCGGATCGTCTGGCGGTGCTGGTGCATCCGCAATCCATCGTGCATTGCCTGGTGTCCTATGCCGACGGCTCGACGCTCGCCCATCTGTCGGCGCCGGACATGCGCACGCCGATCGCGCATGCCTTGGCATGGCCGCGCCGCATGTCCTCGCCGTCGCGGCGTCTCGATCTGGCGATGCTGAACAAGCTGACCTTCGAGGTGCCGGACCCGGAACGTTTTCCGTGCCTGAACCTTGCCCAGACGTGCTTGCGGCAGGGCGGGCTGGCTCCTACCATCCTGAATGCCGCGAACGAGGTCGCCGTGCAGGCGTTCCTGGGCCGCAGGATTGGATTTCTGGATATTGCGCGCGTTGTTGAAGACACGCTGTCGGCGCGCACCGCGAACAGCACGGCAATCCCGCGCGATGTCGATGGAATTCTCGACGCGGATCGCCAGGCGCGCGATCTCGCGGACACGATTTGCCGCCGGATGGCGGCATAGACACGGAGCAATGGGCCGATGATCGACATACTTCACGGACTTGTGGGCTGGTTGCCGGTCGGCCTTCCGGCGTTCCTCTTTGTCATCACGGTCGTCGTGTTCTTCCACGAGCTTGGGCATTTCTCCGTCGCGCGGTTTTTCAATGTCACGGTCGAAACCTTTTCCATCGGCTTCGGCCGCTCCGTCGCCAAATGGACGGACAAGAAAGGCACGGAGTGGAAGATCGGCTGGCTGCCTTTGGGCGGCTATGTGAAGTTCCTGGGCGACGAGAACGGCGCCAGCGTGCCGGATCGCGAAATTCTGGCGCGGCTTTCGCCGGAGCAGCGCGCGAATGTTTTCCAGAGCAAACCGCTTTATCAGCGCGCGCTTGTTGTCGCCGCTGGCCCCATCGCCAACTTCATTCTCGCCATCGTGATCTTCAGCGGCGTCCTCATGCTGCTGGGGCAGGCCACGGTGCTGACGACCGTGGGCAAGGTCACGCCGGGCGCGCCTGCGGCGGTTGCCGGTATCCGCAGCGGCGACGTCATCACTGCGGTGAACGGCGCCAAGGTCGAAACCTTCAATGAACTGGTGAGCGCGGTGCGCGCCCAGCAGGCGCACGACATGGCCATCGGTTTCACCCGTCAGGGCAAGGCGATGACGGTTGATGTCAAACCGCGCGTCATCAAGACGAACGATCTTTATGGCGACAGCGTCAAATTCCTCGGCATCGGCGTGCAGCCCGCCTTCACCGAATCGAACGCGCGCTATGTGGCTTTGGGGCCGGTCGCCGCCGTGACGGGCGCCGCCCAGCAGACCTGGTTCGTTGCCGACACCTCCCTCACATATCTGTGGCGCATCGTCACTGGCCACTCGCGCAGCGATCAACTCACCGGGCCTTTGGGCATGGCCAGCGTGTCCAAGCAGGCGGCCTCGGCGGGCTTCATGAGCCTTTTGCAACTGGCGGCTCTACTTTCTGTAAGCATCGGGCTTATCAACCTTTTTCCCGTTCCCATCCTCGACGGGGGGCACCTTCTGTATTATGGATGCGAGGCGGTTCTGGGTCGGCCATTGGGAGAGCGGGCACAGGACGTGGGATTTAGGCTGGGATTGGCGGCGGTTTTGGGACTCTTCGTACTGGCGACCTGGAACGACCTCGTTCGGCTGAATCTATTCTGAAACACACCGCGCAGGTCCGTTAACCAACGGCTGCGCCCTTGAGACGAGCGGATGAGCCTCATCGCCCTCCTTTTCGCCCGTGGTAAGCGCGCGGCCCTGATTTTGGCCTGCGGCGTCGTTCTGGCGTCTCCGGCCTTGGGCCAGGCGTTGAACCAGCAATATGCCAACCCCGCCGCCGCGGCGCCCGCGGAAGCGCCCGGCCCCGTCATTCAATCGATCGTCGTGCGCGGCACCCAGCGCGTCGAGCCCGCCACGGTCCTCTCTTATCTGACCATTCATCAGGGCGACCGCTACAACGAGCAGCAGGCCGACGCCTCGCTCAAGACATTGTTCGCCACCGGCTTGTTCGCCGATGTGAAGTTCGGTTGGGACGGCCAGACGCTCACCGTGAACGTGGTCGAAAACCCGATCATCAACCGGATCGTCTTCGAGGGCGAAAGCAAGGTATCCGAAAAGGATCTGACCAAAGAGGTTCAGCTTAAGCCGCGCACGGTGTTCACGCGCGCCAAGGTGCAAGCCGACGTCGCGCGCATCATCGAACTCTATCGCCGCAACGGCAAGTTCGCGGCGACGGTGGACCCTCAGGTCATCCAGCGCCCGCAGAACCGCATCGACCTGATCTTCTCGATCAACGAAGGCCCGACCACCGGCGTGGCCCGCATATCGTTCATCGGAAACAAGGTGTTCGACGACGACACGTTGAAGTCGCAGATCGCGACGGAAGAGACGGAGTGGTGGAAGTTCCTCTCCTCGAACGACAACTACGATCCCGACCGCCTGACATTCGACCGCCAGCAGGTGCGCCGCTTCTACATCAAGCGCGGCTATGCGGACTTCAAGGTGGTGTCGGCGGTGGCCGAACTGTCGCCGGACCGCGAGAACTTCTACATCACCTTCACGGTCGACGAAGGCCCGATCTATCACTTCAGCAAGGTCGAGATTAAGTCGAACATCAAGGAATTGACGCCGGCCGCGCTTCGTCCGCTGGTGCCGATCGTCGACGGCAGCGTCTACAACGCCGAACTGATCGACAAAGGCATCGACGCTCTCACGAATGCCGCCGGAACGAAGGGGTATGCCTTCGCGGAAATCCATCCGCGCGTGAAGCGCAACCGCGACAACCACACCATCGATGTGATCTTCAATATCGAGCAGGGACCGCGCGTCTATGTCGAGAAGATCAATATCGAAGGCAATACGCGAACGCTGGACAAGGTGATCCGCCGCGAGTTCCGCCTCGTCGAGGGCGATGCGTTCAATCGCGTGCTGGTGGACCGTTCGCGCACCCGCATCCGCGCCCTCGGCTATTTCAAGACGGTCGATATCAAGCAAGAGCCGGGAAGCCGCCCCGATCGCACCGTTCTGGACGTGAAGGTGCAGGAGCAGGCCACCGGTTCGTTGTCGCTCGGCGCCGGTTACTCCTCCACCAGCTCGTTTGTCGGGCAGTTCAGCTATACGCAGACGAACCTGTTCGGCCGTGGACAATCGTTGCAGGCCAGCATTCAGCTTTCCTACATCAGCAAGCAGTTCCAGCTCAGCTTCACCGAGCCCTATTTCCTCGATCACCAGCTCAGCGCCGGGTTCGATCTGTATAAAGTGTTGTCGAATTTCGATCAGGCTGATTACGAGATCGATTCGACGGGCGGCACGTTGCGCATGGGCTTCCCCACATCGGAATACGCCAGCGTCGGGCTGCGTTACACCTACCGCGTGGACCGGGTGCGGCCCTACAGCGGCGCGCCGACCGCCATTCTTCTGTCCGCCGGAACGGCCAGTACGTCGTCCTTCGGCTACACCTATGCCTACAACACGCTCGACGATCTGCTGAAGCCGCGCCACGGCGTGACCTTCAGCTTCAGCCAGGACATCGCCGGCTTTGGAGGCTCGCTAAAGTACTTGCGCAGCACGACCAGCGGTTCCTGGTATCACCCTGTCTTCAATGACGACTTCGTGGGCAAGCTGTCGTTCCAGGGTGGCTACATTCAGGGCTACGGCGGACAGCACGTTCGCCTGAACGAGCGCTTCTTCAAGGGTGGCGACGATTTCCGCGGCTTTAACCTTGCCGGTGTCGGCCCGCGCGAACTGAATGTGCAGGGGCAGGGCGGCCAAAACGCCATCGGCGGCGAAGCCTTCCTGATCGGCTCTGCCGAGCTTCGCCTTCCGGATTTCCTGCCGTCCGACTACGGTATCTCCCTGTCGCTCTTCAGCGATTTCGGCACCGTCGGTCACATCGCCGGTGATGCCGGGATCATGCGGTGCGGCAACAACCGTGGGGGCGGGGCGCCGTGTATTAAGGACAATATGGCTTTCCGGGCTTCCGGCGGGCTTGCCATCGGGTGGAAGTCGCCCTTTGGGCCTGTCGAAATTGATATAGGTGTGCCCTTTATCAAGGAAGATTATGATAAGTCACAGATCATTCGCTTTAGCGCAGGGACAGGACTCTAATTCCATGAAGACGAAGACCATGACCGCGGGAGCGGTTCGCCTGATTGCGGCGCTCGCAGCAGCAGGCACGATTTCCATTGCCGCGGCCGCGCCGGCCGCTGCGCAACAACAGCAACCGCCGAAACCGGCTGCCGGAACACCGGCGCCGGTGATCCTGGTGATCGATCGCAATGCCATTCTTCGCGCGTCGAAGGTCGGCCAGAGCATCGTGAAGCAGGTGAACGGCTACACCGCCGCTGCGGAGAAGGAATTCAAGGGGCAGGCGGACTCCCTGCGCTCGCAGGAACGGCAACTTCAGCAGCAGATTGCGATCCTCGCGCCGGACGTGAAGGCGAAGAAGATCAAGGCCTTCCAGGCGCAGCAGACGGCCTTCCAGGAGAAGGTGCAGACGCGCCAGGCGCAGATCCAGGGTGGCGTCATGCAGGCGCGCCAGCAGGTCGAAAAGGCGCTCGGTCCGATCCTTCAGGGCATCCTGCGGGAGCGTCACGCCAATCTTCTGTTCGATCGCAACGCGATCGTGCTCGGCACGGTGAACGTCGACATCACGGGCGTTGCCGTTCAGCGCCTCGACCAGAAGATGCCCTATGTGAAAGTAAATCTCGTCAATCCGCCGCCCGGCGCGTTGCAGCAGCAATAGGGCAGCACATTCGGATGCGCGCCGCCTTTTTGGGGCGGCGCGCAGCTTCCTTCGATGGCCGATCCTCGCTTCTATGACAATCGCGGCCCTATCAGGCTTGCGGAGATATGTGTGCGCGCCGGCGTGGTGTTGCCGGAAGGGGCTGACGGATCGGCTCTCGTGCATGACGTTGCGACGCTGGAAGGCGCGGGCCCGCAACATCTGGCGTTTTGCGCGGGCAAAAGCGCCGTCTCCGCGCTTTCCCATTCCAAGGCCGGATTTTGTTTTATTGGCAAGGATGCCATCGGCGCGAATGCACCGGTGGGAACGGTCGGCTTGCCGTGTGAATCGGCACAGCACGCATTTGTGGCGGCGCTCAATCTTTTTTATCCCGACAACATGCTGGTTGCTTGGTCGCAGCAGACCGCTGTCGATCCCAGCGCGAAGATCGGCGAGGGCGCGCTGCTCGCCCCCGGCGTGGTGATCGGCCCGCAGGCCGAGATCGGCGCACACACGCAGATCGGCCCGAACGCGGTGATCGGCCGGGGCGTCGCCATCGGGCGCCATTGCCAGATCGGTAGCAACGTCACCATCGCGAATGCCTATATTGGGGATCACGTCACGATCCTGCCCGGTGCGCAGATCGGCCAGCCAGGGTTCGGCTTTGCGTCCGGGCCTGCGGGGCATGTGAAGATTCCCCAGATCGGCCGCGTCATCGTGCAGGACAAGGTCGAGATCGGCGCCTGCACGGCGATCGATCGCGGTGCTATCGGCGATACGGTGATCGGCGAGGGAACCAAGATCGATAATCTCGTGCAGATCGGCCACAACACCCATATCGGGCGGCATTGCATCATCGTTTCGCAGGTGGGCATTTCGGGAAGCTGCGAAATCGGCGATTTCGTGATCATGGGCGGGCAGGTGGGTGTGGCCGACCATGCGATCATCGAGAGCGGCACGCGGCTGGCGGCGCGTACCGGCGTGATGCCCGGGAAATTGCCGCGCGGAGACTATGGCGGTGTCCCGGCGCGTCCCGTAAAAGACTGGCTACGGGAATCCATCGCCCTGGCAAGGCTTGCCAAAGGGAAGCAGAAGTAGAACGGAATGTCGGACGCGGCGTCGCAAAAGATTGTGCTGAATGTCGAGGATATCAAAAAGCTCCTCCCGCATCGCGCGCCGTTCCTGTTCATCGAGCGGCTGACGGATATCGTCCCGAACGAGAGCGCGACGGCTTACAAGGCGGTCTCTTACAACGAGCCGCATTTCATGGGGCATTTCCCGAACTATTCGGTTATGCCCGGCGTGCTGATCGTCGAGGCCATGGCGCAAGCCTCCGGCGCGCTGGTGATGCATTCTCTGGGCTGGACGGCGGAGAACCGGCGCGTCTTCTTCATGACGATCGACAATGCCCGGTTTCGCAAACCCGTGACGCAGGGAGACATGTTGCGGATGCCGGTGAAGGCTCTTCGGCGGCGCGGGCCGGTGTGGAAATTCGCCGGTCAGGCATTTGTAGGGGACGTTCTTTGCGCCGAAGCCGAGTTCAGCGCGATGATCTCGGAAGGAAATCAGACATCCCATGGCGGTTCATCCGACGGCAGTCGTTGAAGACGGCGCCAGGCTTGGCGCCGGCGTGGACATCGGCCCCTTTTGCATCGTCGGCCGCGATGTGAGTTTGGGCGACGGTGTGCGCCTGCACGCCCATGCCGTCGTGTCCGGCAAGACAACCATCGGTGCGAACACGGTCATTTACCCGCATGCCGTTATCGGCGGCGAGGCGCAGATCTACAACAACAACGCGCCGGACGCGCGGCTGGAGATCGGCAGCGGCAATGTGTTCCGCGAAGGCGTCACCATCAGCCTCGGCAGCGCGAAGGGGCACAACCTCACGAAGATCGGCAACAACAATTTCCTGATGGCGGGCTCCCACATCGGCCACGATTGCATCGTGGGAAACAACGTGATCCTCGCCAATGGCGTGGTGATCGGCGGCCATTTCGAAATCGGCGACGGCGTGATCATGGGCGGGCTTGCCGCCGCGCAGCAGTTCGGCCGCGTGGGCCGTTATGCGTTCATCAGCGGCTTGTCGGGGATCAGTACCGACGTCATTCCCTATGGCATGGCGATCGGCCTGCATGTGCGGCTTGGCGGTCTCAACATCATCGGGCTGCGCCGCCGCAATATCCCGCGCGCCAACATTCATGCTCTGCGCGCGGCCTACCGGGCGATCTTCGTCGAAGGCAAAGGCTCGATTCAGGCCAATGCCCGCGCCGCCGAAGCGGCCGGAACCTGGCGCGGCGTGCCGGAAGTCGAGGAGGTGCTCGCCTTCATCCTGGCCGATGCCAAGCGCCCGATCACGCCGGCCCGCCGCAAGCGCGACGAAGACGAAAGCGAAGATTGATATGACCGCGCTCGGCATCATTGCGGGCGGCGGCGAGCTTCCTTTGGCGATCGCGGAAAGCGTTCGCGACTCCGGCCGCGATGTCTTCGTTCTGGCACTGCCGGGCGCGGAGGAGGCTCTGTCGCAATTTGCTTGCGAAGCCGCCGGCATCGGTGAACTGGGGAAGAGTCTTTCCCTCCTGAAGCAAAATCGCTGCGCGGCGGTGACCTTCGCGGGGCGTGTCGCCCGTCCGGATTGGCGCGCCCTCAAGCTCGACGCGCGCGGCGCTCTCGCGCTCCCCAAAATCGCCGCCGCGGCTTTGAAGGGCGACGATGCGTTGATGCGCGCCGTGCTGGGCGTGTTCGAGAAGGAAGGCTTTCGCGTGATCGGCACCGCCGAGGCCGCCCCCGATCTTATCGCCGCGGCTGGCGTCTATGGCCGCCATGCGCCCGATGCCCAGGCGCTGGAGGACATCCGGCTGGCGCGGACGGTGGTGCGCCGCCTGGGCGAATTGGATATCGGTCAGGCTGCCGCGGTGGCGGATGGGCTGGTGCTGGCGGTCGAAGCCGCCGAAGGCACGGATGCCATGCTCCAGCGCTTGCCGCAGCTTGCGAAGAATGTGCGCGGAACACCGCAGAAGCGCCGCGGCGTTCTGGTGAAAGCGCCCAAACCTGCGCAGGACCGCCGCGTCGATCTGCCGGTGATCGGCGTGCGGACCATCGCGCTCGCCGCCGAAGGCGGCCTTGCCGGCGTCGCCGTGGAAGCCGGCGCGGCGCTCATCATGCGCAAGGCGAAGATCGTCGAGGCGGCGGATGCTCTCGGCCTGTTCGTGATGGCGTTCGATCCAACGGATGCCGCATGAGAACGGATGTCACCCGTCCGCTGACGGTCATGCTTGTGTGCGGCGAGCCCTCCGGCGACGCGCTTGGCGCCGAGCTGATGCAGGGCTTGCGCGCGCTGGGCGGCGATACCATTCGCATTGTGGGCGTGGGCGGGCAGGCGATGACGGCGCTGGGGCTGAAAAGCCTTTTCCCGCTGGATGCCACCGCCGTGATGGGCTTGCGCGAAGTCGTTCCGCGCATTCCGGAGATCTTGCGCCGTGTCCGCATCGTTTCCGACTATGCGTTGGCGACCAGGCCCGACGTGCTCGTCTGCATCGACAGCCCGGATTTCACCCATCGCATCGCGCGCCGGGTGAAGCGAAGCAATCCTTCCATCCCGACCGTCAACTATGTCGCGCCGCAGGTCTGGGCGTCGCGCCAATATCGCGCGAACGCGATGGCGCGTTATTTCGATCTGGTGCTTGCGCTTCTGCCCTTCGAGGCGTCGTTCTTCGAGGGGCGTGGGCTTCATGCCGCTTTTGTCGGCCATCCCGTGATCGAGCGCGCCGCGCGCATGCGCGGCGGCGACGATCTGCGCATGCGGCTCGGCATCGGTTTCGATGCGCCTGTGCTGGCCGTTCTGCCCGGCAGCCGCATGAGCGAAGTCACGCTGCTCCTGCCCATATTCCGGGCCGCGGTTGCCAAACTCTCGGCGGAACTTCCCGGCCTTGTCTGTATCCTTCCCACTGTTCCGAACGTGGCCGGAAAGGTTCGGGCGCTTGCGGAGAACTGGCCGGTGCCGCTCCATATATTGGAAGATGCGGACGACAAGTTCGCATCATTCGATGCGGCGGATGTGGCATTGGCCGCGACCGGCACGGTGACGACGGAGGTGGCGCTGTCGGGCACACCGATGGTGACGGCCTACAAGCTCGGCTGGCTGACCTACACGCTGGCGCGGCCCTTCATCTCCGTGAAGTTCGCGACGCTGGTGAACATCCTGCTGGATCGCGAAGCAGTACCGGAGTTCATCCAGAGTCGCTGCACGCCGGAAGCCTTGTCGGACGCCCTGTTGCCGCTGTTCCGCAGTCCGGATGCGCGCGTGGCCCAGATCCGCGCACTGGACGAAGCCACGCAGCTTCTGGGCGCGGGCGAAGAAGCGCCCTCGCTCCGCGCGGCGCGCACGCTTCTCGCCTTTGCGTGGGAGAAGCGTGGCGCGTTCGCGCGCGATGCGTGATTACCGCTTGCTGATGGGGATGTAATCGCGCTGGGCCGCGCCGGTATAGATCTGGCGCGGACGACCGATCTTCTGGTGCGGATCCTCGATCATTTCCTTCCACTGCGCGATCCAGCCGACCGTGCGGGCCAGTGCGAACAGCGCGGTGAACATGCTCACTGGGAAGCCCAGCGCCCGCAGCGTGATGCCCGAGTAGAAGTCGATGTTCGGGTAGAGCTTCTTGGAGACAAAATAGTCGTCCTGCAGCGCGATGCGCTCCAGCTCCATCGCAACCTTCAGAAGCTCGTCGTTCTCGTGGCCGACTTCCTTCAGGACGTTGTGACACTGGACCTGCATCGCCTTGGCGCGCGGATCGTAGTTCTTGTAAACGCGATGGCCGAAGCCCATCAGGCGGAAATTGTCGTTCGGGTCTTTCGCTCTCTTGATGAATTCCGGAATGCGATCGACCGTTCCGATCTCCTCCAGCATCTTGAGCGCGGCTTCGTTCGCGCCGCCATGCGCCGGGCCCCAAAGGCAGGCGATGCCCGCCGCGATGCACGCGAACGGATTGGCGCCCGACGAACCGGCGAGACGCACGGTGGAGGTCGAGGCGTTCTGCTCGTGGTCGGCGTGCAGAATGAAGATCGTGTCCAGCGCCTTGGCGAGGATCGGGTTGATCTTGTACTCCTCGGCGGGAACCGAGAACGTCATGCGCATGAAATTCTCGGTATAGCCGAGGCTGTTCAGCGGATAGACGAAGGGCTGGCCGACCGAATATTTGTAGGCCATGGCCGCGATCGTCGGCATCTTGGCGATCAGGCGATGGCTGGCGATCTCGCGCTGGCGCGGATCGTTGATATCGGTGGAGTCGTGATAAAACGACGACAACGCGCCGACCACGCCGCACATGATCGCCATCGGATGCGCGTCGCGGCGGAAGCCGCGATAGAACGCCGAGAGCTGGTCGTGCACCATCGTGTGCATGGTGATAGCGCGGTCGAAATCCGCCATCTCCTTCTTGTTCGGCAGGTTGCCGTGCAGCAGCAGGTAGCAGACTTCCAGAAAGCTCGAATGCTCGGCGAGCTGGTCGATGGAATAGCCGCGATAGAGCAGGATGCCCTTGTCGCCGTCGATGAAGGTGATGTCGCTTTCGCAGCTTGCCGTGGAAGTGAAACCGGGGTCGTAGGTGAAGACGTCGACTTCCCCGTAAAGCTTGCGGATGTCTATGACGTTCGGCCCCTCGGTGCCGGAATAGACCGGAAAGTCGTATTTCTTGTTTTCGTAGGTGAGCGTCGCGCTACCGGACGGCTTCAGCTTGCTCTCTCTCATGGAATGGTCCTTCTGATGCGGCGAGACCGCTATCTTGCACTGCAACAAGTTTAGCCCGTCAGGATTAACGACGTCACCTCTTTCCGTCCCTTGGGCAGGCGATTTGCCCCATTTTTAAGCGGCCCAAGCCCCCAATCGTAACAGGGATTCCTCGCGGCCCAGCACCGCCAGCACATCGAAAATGGGGGGCGAACTGGTCTTGCCCGTCAGGGCGGCGCGCAGGGGCTGGGCCACCTGACCGAGCTTCAAATTGTGCTGCTCCGCGAAGGCGCGCGCTTTTTCTTCCAGCACGGGCGCGGCCCATTCCGGCGCGGCTGCGAAGATGGATTTTAATTCAGAGAGAACCTTGCGCGCTTCGGGCGTGAGCAGTTTCGCCGCGGCGTCGTCGGGCGTCCGCGGTCCGTCGGAGAACAGGAACTCCGCGGCATTCGCCAATTCCACCAGCGTCTTCGCGCGCTCCTTCAGGCCGGGCATCGCCGCCATCAGCCGCGCCCAGGCCTTGCCGTCGAGGATCACCGGCGGTTCGCGGCGTTCGAGCAGTTGCTTCACCTCTTCGGCAAGCCGCTGATCGTCGGCGATGCGTATGTAGTGGCCGTTCAGATTGTCGAGCTTCTTGTAGTCCATGCGCGACGGACTTTTGCCGATGCTCTCCAGGTTGAACCACGCAATGGCCTGTTCGGTGGAGATGATCTCGTCGTTGCCGTGGCTCCAGCCCAGCCGCAGCAGGTAATTGCGCATGGTCTCCGGCAGATAGCCCATGTCGCGATAGGCTTCGACGGCGAGCGCGCCATGGCGCTTGGACAGCTTGGCGCCGTCCGGTCCATGGATCAGCGGCACATGGCCGTAAACCGGCTCGGGCCAGCCCATCGCCTGAATGATCTGAAGTTGGCGGGCCGCGTTGTTCAGATGGTCGTCGCCGCGAATAACGTGCGTGACGCCCATGTCGTGATCGTCCACGACGACGGCCAGCATGTAGGTCGGCGTGCCGTCGGAGCGCAGCAGGATCATGTCGTCCAGATTTTCATTGGCGAAGGTCACATCGCCCTGAATGACATCGTGCACGACGGTTTCGCCCGTCTGCGGCGCGCGCAGGCGGATGACGAAGGGCTTCCCGTCCTGCTCCGGTCCCGGCGCGCGGTCGCGCCAGCGGCCGTCATAGCGGATCGGCTTTCCGGCGGCGCGCTGCGCCTCGCGCATCTCGGTCAGTTCCTCGGCCGTCGCATAGCAGCGATAGGCTTTGCCCTCGGCGAGCAATTGCTCGGCGATCTGCCGGTGCCGGCCCGCGCGCGCGAACTGATAGACCGTTTGTCCGTCCCAGTTCAGGCCCAGCCATTCCAGTCCGTTGAGGATCGCGGCCACGGCTTCGGGCGTGGAGCGCTCGCGGTCGGTGTCCTCGATGCGCAGGAGGAAGGTGCCGCCGGTGTGGCGGGCGAAGAGCCAGTTGAACAGGGCCGTGCGGGCGCCGCCGATATGCAGAAAACCGGTGGGCGAGGGCGCAAAGCGGAGGACGGGTTTCTTGTTTTCGGACATAATGATCGGGCTTTCGGGGGCCGGCCTGCGTTCTTGGCTGTTGTGACGCGAGGCTTCTAGCAAACAAGGTTCCGTGGGGGTAGCACCGTTTCCGGCCTGGAAAAGGCGTGCCGCGCCGGATTTCCTCCGGCCTGCGGTGTGGCGCGGCTGGCCGGAAGCGTTGCAGCAGGCGCTCGCCGCGGAATCGGACCGCCTCGTGCTCTGGCTTCCGGTGGCCCTCGGAACCGGCATCGCGATCTACTTCGCACTTTCCTTCGAACCGTCGAGCAGGCTGGCGCTTCCCTTTCTGGTGGCGGGTCTGCTTGTGGGCATCGTTGCTTTTTCCAGCGCGCATGTGGCGGCGCGTCTTGGGCTTGGCATCGTTGCGGCGCTGGCAATCGGATTTGCCACCGCAAAACTGCGAACCGATGACGTCGCCGCGCCGGTTCTCTTCCACCGCATCGGTCCGGTGGCGATCGAAGCGTCCGTGGACAGCACGCAGCTTCATGGCAAAGGCATCCGCCTTGTCCTGAGCCCGCGCAGGATCGGCCGCATGCGAACGGCGCACATGCCCGCGCGCATTCGCGTCTCGGTGCGCAAGGGCGCGGAAGACCTCAAGCCCGGCGATATCGTTTCCCTGCGCGCGGTGCTGATGCCGCCGCCTTCGCCGGCCGCGCCGGGCGATTACGATTTCGGGCGCGCGGCCTATTTCCTGCGTCTGGGTGCGGTCGGCTTCTCCTTCGGCGCGCCGCAATTGCTTTCGCATCACAACCCGGACTGGAGCGACCGCATCGCCGCGCATATCGCGTTCCTGCGCTGGCGCATGACCCAGCATATCCACGCGATCCTGCCGGGCAGCACGGGCGGCATCGCGGCGGCGCTGATCACCGGCGATCGCGGCGCGATTTCGCCGGAGGATGAATCCGCGTTGCGCGATGCGGGCCTCGCGCATGTGCTGGCGATTGCCGGATTGCACATGGCGCTCGTCGGGATGGGTTTGTTCTGGGCCGTGCGCGCCGTGCTGGCGCTATTTCCTTTCGTTGCCCTCTTTTGGCCGATCAAGAAATGGGCGGCGGTCGCGGCGCTTGCGGGCGCGACGTTCTATCTGGCGATCAGCGGCGCGGCCGTCCCGGCAACGCGCGCCTATGTGATGCTCGGCTTCATGTTGCTCTCCATCCTGTTCGACCGGCCCGCCTTGTCGATGCGATCCGTGGCGATGGCGGCGGTGGTCGTGCTGCTCACGCGGCCGGAAAGCATCATCGAGCCGGGGTTCCAGATGTCGTTCGCGGCGGTGGTGGGGCTCGTGGCCGTTGCCGAATGGGAGCGGTCGCGGCCCTATGCCGAAGGGCGTTTCTGGCCGCTGCCCGGCGTGCGGCGGTATCTCAAGGGGATCGCGGTCACGAGTTTTGTCGGATCGCTGGCGACGGCGCCGTTCGCGGCCTTCCATTTCGACCGCGCCACGCACTATGCGGTGCTGGGCAATCTCCTCGCCATGCCGATCATGGGGTTCGTCACCATGCCCGCGGCCGCGCTGGCGGTTCTGCTGATGCCGTTCGGTCTCGATCGCTGGGCGTTGATCGTCATGGGCTGGGGCATCGCGGCGATGCTGGTGGTCGGCCGGTGGGTGTCCGGTTTGCCCGGCGCGGTGTCGATCACGGCGGCATGGCCGGTGAGCGCCATTGTGTTGATGTCGTTCGGCGGCTTGTGGATCGCGATCTGGCGCGTGCGCTGGCGCTGGCTTGGAGTGCTGCCGCTGATTGCCGGTGTTGCCGTGATATTTTTCGCCCGGCAGCCGGATCTGCTGATTGCCCGCGATGGCACGACGGTCGCCATCCGCGGCGGCGACGGCGCGTTGCGCCTGTTGCGCAAGCCGTCCGACAAATTCTCCGCCGCCGAATGGCTGAAACGGGATGGCGATGATCGCGCTTACACGGATGCCATCGCCACGCCGCGCGACGGCGTGGACTGCGATGCCGAAGGCTGCGTTGCCAGAACACCGAAGGGAATGCTGGTCGCAGCCGCTTCACGGCCCATGGCGCTGGCGGACGATTGCGCGGCGGCCGATATCGTGGTGAGCGCGGCGCCCACGCGCGGGCTTTGCGAGGGGCCGAAACTCGTCATCGACCGCTTCGATGTCGCGCGCAACGGCGCCTATGCGGTCTGGTTCGGCAAGCCCTTGCGCGTGGAGAATGTGCGCGACATGCGGGGCGCGCGACCGTGGAATGTCTGGCCGCAGCGGCGGCGATCCGGCGCTCAATAGCGCCGGATCAGCCCCACAAGCTTGCCCTGAACCTTCACCCGGTCCGAGCCGTAAAGGCGCGTTTCGTACGCCGGGTTGGCGGCTTCCAGCGCGATGGAATCCCCGCGGCGGCGCAGCCGCTTCAGCGTGGCTTCCTCATTGTCCACCAGCGCCACGACGATCTCGCCCGTGTTGGCGGTGTCCGATTCCTGGATGATGACGGTGTCGCCATCGAGGATACCGGCGTTGATCATGGAGTCGCCCGTCACTTCGAGCGCGTAATGTTCGCCGCGCGCCACCATGCCGCCCGGCACGGGCACTTCGGCCACCTTGTTCTGGATCGCCTCGATGGGCGTGCCGGCGGCAATCCGGCCCAGCACGGGCACGCTCACCGAGCCTTCGCCGCTTTCGCCCGACCGCCGCGGCGCACCCGCGTTGCGGGCGTCGGCGGCGATACGGTTGTCCGCGCCGCGGCGGGCCGGGTGCACCAGCCGCTGGGCCTGGCTGCGGGTGGTCGCCGGGCGCTGCGTCTCCGCCACGTTCTCCGGCAGTTTCATCACTTCCAGGGCTCGGGCGCGCTTTTCCATGCGGCGCAGGAACCCGCGTTCCTCCAGGGCCGTGATCAGCCGGTGGATGCCCGACTTGGACTTCAGGTCCAGCGCATCCTTCATCTCGTCGAAGGACGGCGGAATGCCGGTTTCGCGCACCCGTTCGTGGATGAACATCAGAAGTTCGTATTGCTTGCGCGTGAGCATGATCTCGTTTTCTCCCGTTTTCGGCGCGGCCCCACGAATCAGGACCGAACAAATCCGAAACACGGAGAATCGTTCTACTTTAGTTCCCGGAGGGGGTCAATCCCGTTTTTCCCAAAGGTTTCTTGGGGAACGCCGCCCCCCGCAACGCCGTTCTGAAGCGGATGAGGGGCTTCTCGGCCGCCATGGGCCGCTAGGAGAAGAAGAGCATGACGAAACTTGGTATGACTTTGGGCGCCGCGCTGCTCGGTGCCGCCGGACTGGCCGTAACCGCGACAAGCGCATCCGCCTATGTCGTTTGCAACGATCGCGGCACCTGCTGGCACACGCACGACCGCTACGCCTATCCGACGGGCTTCGGCATCGTGGTCCATCAGGACAATTGGCGCTGGCACCGCCGTCACCATTATCACTGGCGCGAGCATGACGGCCGCGGCTATTGGCGCAACGGCGTGTGGATCACGT
>JAFECN010000103.1 GCA_018242145.1 Pseudomonadota bacterium | reverse complement strand
TTGCACGACACCGAAGAGAAGCTTCTGCACGAGCTGCGCGTCGTCCGCGCCAAGGCGCGCGCGGCGCATATCCAGAACGAAGTCGCGCAAGACCAGCTCTCCATGGGCCAGAAGATCGCGGACGGCGTCGCCGCCACGATGGGGTCCTGGAATTTCATCATCGTGCAATCCGCTCTTCTGTTTCTCTGGGTCGTGCTGAATCTCACGGCATGGATCGAGCACTGGGACCCCTACCCGTTCATCCTGCTCAATCTGGCGCTGTCGTTTCAGGCGGCTTATGCCGCGCCCATCATCATGATGAGCCAGAACCGCCAGGCCGACATCGACCGCAAGGCCGCGGAGAGCGACTACCGGATCAACATCAAGGCCGAGTTGGAGATCGAATCCCTCCATCAGAAGCTGGATCAGATTCGCGAGATGGAGATCGTGCGCCTCACCGACGAAGTGCGCGCCCTCACCGAGCTTCTCAAGCAATCCGAAGCCAATCACGGCCGGCGCACCTAACCCTTTGAAATTCTCCGAATTGCGCCGCGCGATTTGCAAGTCCGCGCGCATGGCAATTCCGTCCGGCCATACCTAGCTTCTCTTCGCCGCAACGGAGCAACAGCCATGATCGTTCGCATGTGGAAAGGCCTCGTCCCGAAAGAGAAGAAAGCCGCTTACATCGACTATCTCCACAAAACGGGACTCTCCGATTACGAGAAGACGCCGGGTAACAAGGGGGTGTTCCTGCTCTGCCGCGATGCCGGCGACGACGTGGAATTCACGACGATGACCTATTGGGACAGCGTCGCCTCCATCCAGCGCTTCGCGGGCGAAGATTACGAACGCGCCCGCTACTACCCGGAAGACGCCGATTTCCTGCGCGCCTTCGCGCCGACCGTGGATCATTACGAAGTGTTGTCCATGTCGAATACCGCGTAAGCCGGAACCGCGCGGGCGCGCAGCGAATTGTTCCCGCATGCCCGCGCTGGATTCCGAAGCCCTGCTTGCCGTGCGCTACGATTACAGCCGCAAGGTGCTGCGCGCGACGTTCCGGAGCAGCGGCCGCACCTACGATTATTTCGGCGTCACGCCCCGGGAATACGCGGAGTTCATGGCGGCGAAATCCAAGGGCGCCTGGTTCAACGCCCGCATCCGCGATCACCACCGCTTCGAAGAAGTCCGCAAATTCGGCCGCCGCTCCCACTGACAAGAAATCGTGATCGGGTTCCGCTTGACGGTTCGGAAAACGACGAGTATTTAACCGGAAAGATAATTAACCGAATGGTTCAATACGGATGGCCGCCACAGACCGCCTCTCCGAAACCTTCTCGGCCCTCGCCGATCCCACGCGCCGGGCCATCCTCGCCCGCCTGGCGCTGGGCGAGACGTCGGTGAACGAGCTGGCGGAGCCTTTCGCGATGAGCCTGCCGGCCATTTCCAAGCATCTGAAGGTGCTGGAACACGCCGGCCTCATCACCCGCGGGCGCGAAGCGCAATACCGCCCCGCCCGCCTCGAACCGCAGGCGCTCATGAGCATCGACGAGTGGCTGGAGCGCTACCGCAAGCTTTGGAACGAGCGGTTCGACCGCCTCGACGCCTACCTGCAGGAACTCCAATCCAAGTCCCCCAAGGAGAAGAAAAATGCCCGCAAGCGCCGCAAGTAGCATCCGCCTCGAGCCGCAGGACCGCGTGCTCGTCATCGAGCGCACATTCAACGCGCCGCGCGAGATGGTGTGGGACGCCTTCACGAAGACGGATCACCTCATCAACTGGATGGGCCCGCGCAAATATCCCGCGGTCTCGTTCGAAGCCGATGTGCGCGTCGGCGGCAAATGGCGTGGCTGCCTGCGCTCCACCGAAGGCGGGCACGACCTGTGGCAGGGCGGCAAATATCTGGAAGTCGAGCGCCCTTCCCGCCTCGTTTACACCTTCGAGTGGGACAAGCATGACGAACAGGACGAGACGTTCGAAACCATCGTCACCGTTCTCTTCGAAGATCGGGGCAACAAGACCCTGATGAAGTTCTACCAGTCCATCTTCAACACCACGTCGAACCGCGACGGCCATATCGGCGGCTGGAACAGCGCCTTCGATCGTCTCGAAGAATATCTGGTTTCGGGAGCCGCAGCATGAAGCTCTATTATTCCGACGTCCTCATGCCGCGCAAAGTCTGCGCCGTGGCGCGCTATCTCAAAGCGCCGGTGGCGTTCACATATCTCCATCTCAACAAGGGCGAACACAAGACGCCGGACTATCTGGCGCTCAACCCCAACGGCAAGGTGCCGACGCTGGTCGATGGCGACCGCGTGGTGTGGGAAGCCGATGCGATCCTCTGTGCGCTGGCGCAGAAAATGAAATCGGATCTTCTGCCGGCGGATGAGCGTCTGGTCGAAGTGCAGCGCTGGCTGAGCTGGAACGCCTATCAGTTCAATCCCGGCGGCAGCACGCTCTACTTCGAATACATCATCAAGCCGCGCTTCAACCTCGGCCCGGTGGATGAAGCGGAGGTGAAGAAGGCACAGGCCACGTTCCGCACCTATGGCGCGATGCTCGACGCGCATCTCAAGGGCCGCAAATGGCTTGCGGGCGACACGCTGACCATCGCGGACTTCTCCGTCGCCGTCACCTTGCCCTATGCGGAGAAAGCGCACATCCCGCTGAACGAATTCCCCCAGATGCGCCGCTGGCACGATCAGCTCAACGAGCTGGATGCGTGGCGCAATCCCTTCCCGCAGCACGCATAGAAGGAGAAACTCCCATGCAAAACCTCAAAGGCCTCCAGCCCTGCCTGTGGTTCAACGATCAGGCCGAAGACGCCGCGAAGTTCTATTGTGGCATCTTCCCGAACTCGAAGATCACGCGCATCTCGCACTACACCAGCGAAGGCCAGGACATTCACGGCCACAAGGAAGGCGACGTGCTCACCGTCGAGTTCGAACTCGACGGCCGCCCGTTCATGGGCTTGAACGGCGGCCCGCAGTTCAAATTCAGCGAAGCGGTATCGTTCTCCATCGACGCGCGCGATCAGAGCGAAGTGGACTATTACACAAGCAAGCTCATCGCCGGCGGCGGCGAGCAAGGCCCGTGCGGCTGGCTGAAGGACAAGTTCGGCCTCTCCTGGCAGGTCAGCCCGGTCATCCTGCAAGAGATGTTGAACGACCGCGACCGCGCAAAGGCCAATCGCGCCATGAAAGCCATGCTTCAGATGCACAAGATCGATGTCGCCAAATTGCAGGAGGCCTACAATGGCTGAGACCGTCGCCCATCCTCCCGTCGCCTCGCAGGCCGAATGGCGCAAAGCGCGGATCGCGCTTCTTGATCACGAGAAGGCGCTGACGAAGCACTATGACCGCGTCGCCGCCGAACGCCGCCGCCTGCCGATGGTGAAGATCGAAAAGACCTACACCTTCGACACGCCGGACGGAAAGAAGACGCTGCGCGATCTCTTCAACGGCAAGCGCCAACTCATCGTATATCACTTCATGTTCGGGCCAGACTGGCAGAAGGGCTGCCCCGGCTGCACATGGTTCGCCGGTGCGCTGGGCAATCTCGACGCGCTGGACGCGCGCGACACGGGCTTCGTCATGATCAGCCGCGCGCCGCTTGAGAAGCTGCAGGCCTACAAGGCCGAACACGGCTGGAAGCAGGATTGGGTCTCCTCCTTCGGCAGCGACTTCAACTACGATTTCCACGCCACGCTCGATGATGCGGTCTGCCCGCGCGAATACAATTATCGCCGCGCGCCGGACATCGACCGGCCGCGCCCCATCAACGGCGAAGAACATGCCATCAGCGTCTTCTTCCGCGTCGGCGACGATGTCTTCCACACCTACTCCGCCTTCGCGCGCGGCACCGAAGGCCTCACCGACGCCTACAGCCTGCTCGATCTAACGCCCTATGGCCGCCAGCAGGATTTCGAAGACTCGCCCGCCGGCTTCCCGCAAAAGCCCACTTACGGATGATCGCCATGACGTCCAAACCCTTCATCCTCACGCGCACCTTCAACGCGCCGCGCAAACTGGTGTGGGAAACCATGACCCAGGCCGAACATCTGAAACACTGGATGGGTCCGACCGGCAAACTCAGCCACGCAACCGTCGATCTGCGTCCCGGCGGCCTCTTCCACTACGGCATGGCGATGCCGGACGGCACCACGATGTGGGGCAAATGGCTGTTCAAAGAGATCGTCCCGCCCGAGAAACTGGTCGTCCTTGTCTCCTTCTCCGATGAGAACAAGGGCGACACACGCCATCCCATGGCGCCGGTGTGGCCGCTGCAAACACTCTCCACCACCACGCTCACCGAGAAAGACGGCAAGACCACGCTGCATCTGCATTGGACCGCTTACAACGCCACGGCGGAAGAACAGGCCGTGTTCGACTCCATGCATGACAGCATGACCCAAGGCTGGACGGGCACGATGAACGCCCTCGAAACCTACCTCAAAGAACGGCAGGCCTGATCATGACCTCAAAGCCATTCCTTCTCGAACACACCTTCGACGCCCCGCGCAAACAGGTGTGGGACGCCATGACGAAAGCCGAGCA
>JAFECN010000102.1 GCA_018242145.1 Pseudomonadota bacterium | reverse complement strand
CGTTGGCGGAAAAGACGGCCGCCATCCAGAAGGACATGGACGCGAAGTGGTCGGCGCTTCAGCCGACACTTTCGCAGATGAACGCGAACGCCGCGCATATTCTCGCGCTCAAGCCCAAGCAGGGGCAGAGCCAATGCGACTTCGCTTTTGACGTTCTGACCGGGAGAGCAAAATGAAACGGGCTTGTGTGATCCTCGCAGCGCTTCTCGTCTATGGCTGTGGCACGGACAAGGGCGGCTTGCAGATCCAGCCCGTCGATAAGGCGGTCGGTCTCTATTGCACGCCGAAGTCGCCGCGGTTCGCTCCGCCCTATGCAGACGCCGACATTTCCGCTGCGCCGGACGTTGGCGCCGCTGCGCAGGAATTGAGGGCGGGAGTCCAGCAGCGCGATGCCCGCATTCTCTCGCTCGAAACCGATCTGGAAGCCTGTTCTGGCGGGACGTGGTGATGGCCGACGAACTGGAACGGCAGGGCATCGTAGCGTTGGGCCATGTCGATCGGCTGCTCGGCATTCTCATGGAGCGAACCGAAGCGCTCCGCGAGGATACGAGTGAATTGCGGCAGGCAACGCGCGAACTGACCGCTGCATCGGCGGAAATGCGGCTGGCGTTCCAGAATGCCATCGACCGCCTCAGCGCGATCGAGAAAGCGCCCACGATCCCCGACCTCAGCGCGCGCCTGAAGAACGTCGAGGAAGGCGTCAAAGACTATCGCGATATGAAGCGCAATATCGCCTGGTGGCTCATTCGTTTGGCCCTAGCCGCGCTGTCGCTCGGTGCCTTGGGCGGCAAGCTGGGCGACCTATTGGTTTCCGCGCTCTTGCATCGCGGATAGAAACCGCGCCGGCGGTTTCCGGCAGTTTAAGAAGAAGGGAACATCCCCATGTCAGTGCGTGCAAAGTTTCGGGTGAAACAGATCACCCATAATTATGGCGACAGTTTTACCATCAATATGGCCGCCGAGTACGATAACACGATCCCGGAGGATCGCAGGTTCTGCGAGGCGACGCCTTCAGGAACCTTTGAGATGCAGGTGACCAATCCGGCAGTGGTCGAGCAATTGAAGCTGGGGAAGCATTTCTATCTCGATCTCACGGCCGCCGAGTAGCGATTAGAAGCAGACCTCGCGTTTGAACCCCGCTGCCGAAAGGTGGCGGGGTTTTTTCTTTTTGAGACCTGCGTTCACCCAGCCAGTAGTCGCGGCTACGATGGAGCCAATTTTTGGGAGGGGTCCATGGCACTGGATGAAAAAAGACTTTTGCAGATTGAGGAGCTGAAGGAGATCGGGAACGACTATCGCTACCGAGAACAGCTCATGGTTCAGGAATTTGGCTTTTCGATGGTAGTCACCGGCGTCGTTGCGAGCTTTGTATTGCATGACCCAACGTCCACAGTATCGTTCGTGGCCCAGTGTTACGGGCTATTATTCTTGGTGCTCCTAACGCTGCATCTCCGCAATTTGAACGAGGACAGAAGGGCAGCAGGTCTCCAACGAAACACCATCCTCAAGGAACTCGGCTTTTTCCAAACCCACCAAGGGATCGACCGCGTGCGCAAATCCATGACGTTTCTCAATGATGTCAGCGCGCCGAGAAACATGGTCCGATATGCTGGTCTGGTTACCGTCGGATGGGCCATTTGGGCAATTGTCACTGCTACGTCTCACTGGCAGTGAGAACGTCCTGCACATCAGCGGTGCCTCTGCGCCATCGTCAGCCGCCATTGTTCGAAGTGCATGGCCTGAAAGGGCATGGGTTGGTCCCTCGAATATCTGCGGGCCAGAAAGCGCGCTTGCGCGGCCGTAATGCGCTCCCGTCGAATTCTACCGCTGCTCCGGTCCACCACAAGCCACCGGAAGGCTCTCGCCCGCTCCAGCGCTTCCATGTGGGCGTAGTAGCCCAAATCTTCGGGATAGGACGTCACGGACTTACTGTTGACGTTCCAGCTTGGCGCGTGAGTAAGACCGCCGATCCAGCCGCACATCGTGCACCACAGCTTGGCCCGGAACCGATCCATCGGGCAGTCCTCGCCCAGCATCTGCACGAAGATGGAGAGATGTGCGGCCACTCGATGGCCGCAGAGCCGGGACGGGCAGATAAGCCATACCCATCCACCATCCTGCCGGGCGATCTGGCCCAAGGTCGGCATGGGACCTGGTGGTGGTCGATAGGGTTTTGGGTGCGATCTCTCCACGCAGTTCTCCTTCGCTACGAAGTCCACTGGCATGGGGATGGGAATATATAAGCGCGGAACAGAGAGAGAATCTACTGGGCCAATTTTGTGCCACCGAAAGGCACAGTTTCATTCTTCGTTCTTCCAGAAAACGCCCGAATGTTCTCGTTTCGAGATTTGTTCTCGTGCGAGAAAAGCCTGGTTTCATTGGATTTTCTGGTGCCGGAGGAGAGAATCGAACTCTCGACCTACCCCTTACCAAGGGGTTGCGCTACCACTACGCTACTCCGGCATCCGGGGCCCGAAACGCGAAGGTTTGAGCCGAAAGGACGGCTGCTATACCCAAGCTCCGGCCAAAGGGAAAGACCGAATATCCGCCCATGGCGCCCAAAGATTCCGCCGCCCAGCAACGCCTCGCCGCGGCCCTGCGCGAGAACCTGAAGCGCCGCAAGGCAGCCCAGCGTGCGCGCGCGGCGGCGAAATCGGCACGACCGGAAACGCAGGCGGAACATTGCCCCATTAAGGGCCAAAAGCCGGACTAATTTGCGGAAACACGCGCCTGTTCGCTGGGCGTCATGCGCGCTACAAGCAAAGCGGAAGCGGCGCGCTCTGGCCGCATGAGGGCAAATGGACCGGATCAGGATCAAGGGGGGCAACCGCCTCAAGGGTGAAATTCCCATCAGCGGTGCGAAAAACGCGGCCCTGAAGCTGATGGCGGCCGCGCTGCTCACCGACGAGCCGGTGACGCTCACCAACATGCCGCGCCTGGCCGACATCGCGGCGATGAGCGATCTGCTCATGCAGTTCGGCGTGAATATGAATGTGCGCCGCGGCGCGAAGCTGGGCGAGAGCGATATCATGCGCCTGCACGCGGCGCGCATTGAATCGGCCTTCGCCCCGTACGACATCGTGCGCAAGATGCGGGCGAGCTTTCAGGTGTTGGGCCCGCTTCTGGCGCGGCATGGCGAAGCGAAGATCTCGCTGCCCGGCGGCTGCGCCATCGGCGCGCGCCCCGTGGATTTCCATCTCAAGGGCTTCGAGGCCATGGGCGCCACCATCGAGCTCGCGGACGGTTATGTTCTCGCGCACGCGAAGGGCGGCTTGAAAGGGACGACGTTTGAATTTCCGTTTGCCTCCGTCGGCGCGACGGAAAACCTGATGACGGGCGCGGTGCTCGCCAAAGGCCGCACGGTGCTCAGGAACTGCGCGCGCGAGCCGGAGACGCAAGACCTCGGCAACTGCCTCATCGCGATGGGCGCGAAGATCGAAGGCCTCGGCACAACCGAAATCATTATTGAAGGGGTGAACCGTCTGCGCGGGGTGACGCATGCGGTGATGCCGGATCGCATCGAGAGCGGCACCTATATGATTGCCACGGCCATCGCGGGCGGTGACGTGGAGCTTGTCGGCGCGCAGACACGCTCGAACGGCGCGCTGATCGGCCTGCTGGAGAAGATCGGCGCCGAAGTGAAGGAAACCAATCGCGGTCTCTCCGTCCACCGCAATGGCGTGCGGCCGGTGGCGATGGACGTGTCCACCGATGTCTTTCCGGCGTTCCCGACGGATCTGCAGGCGCAATATATGGCACTGATGGCGATCGCGAACGGCACCTCGCATATCCGCGAAACCGTGTTCGAGAACCGCTTCATGCATGTGCCGGAACTGGCGCGCATGGGTGCGAACATCCATGTCGACGGCGACATCGCAACCGTGACGGGCGTGGAGACGTTGAAAGGGGCGCCCGTGATGGCGACGGATTTGCGCGCCAGCGTCAGTCTTGTGCTGGCGGGGCTCGTGGCGGAGGGTGAGACAGTTGTGAACCGCGTCTATCATCTCGACCGCGGATTCGAGCGCCTGGAAGAAAAGCTTTCGGGCGTCGGCGCGGAGATTGAACGGCTTCAGTGATGAAACGCGAGACATTGGCCGCGGAAGACGCGGAAGATTTGCAGATCATTTCGGCGAAGTTGCAGGACGCGGTGGGCCGTGTCGGCGATCTGGTCTGGTTGCCCAAGGCGCGCCGGTTCGCGGCCTTGTTCAACCGTTTCAAATGGGAGAATGGCCAGCACGGCGACAATCTGCGTATCCGCAGCGGGCTCCATTTCAACAGCGTGCTGTCGGTGAAGTCGCACAAGATCCTGCGCGGGGCTCCCGATGCGGTGCTGTCGCTGCTGGCCATCCGCTTCGTGCAGAAGGGCGCGGAGGATCCCGGCGGCATGGTGGAGCTGATCTTCTCGGGCGGCGGCACGATCCAGCTCGAGGTCGAAGCACTGGATGCCGGTCTGGCCGATGTCAGCGGCGAATGGGCGGCGCTCGGCCGGCCCGATCACGAAGCGGCTTCGTGACATGGCGCGCCGTCTCGATGCGCGCGCCCCGGATTTCGCGGCGCAATTCTCTGCCTTGATCTCGGCCAAGCGCGAGACGGAAGAGGACGTTGCGCAAGCCGTGCGCACTATCATCGCCGATGTGCGCCAGCGCGGCGATGCGGCGCTGATCGAACTCACCAACAAATTCGATCGCGTTTCGCTGACGGCGCAGAGCTTGCGCCTGAACGATGCCGAGATCGCGGATGCCGAAGCCCAATGCGGCAAGGATGCGCTCGCGGCACTCGATATCGCGGCGAAGCGCATCGAAACCTATCACCGCCGTCAATTGCCGAAGGACGATCGTTTTATCGACGACACCGGCGCGACGCTGGGCTGGCGCTGGACGCCGCTCGACAGCGTGGGGCTTTACGTTCCCGGCGGCACGGCGAGTTATCCCAGTTCGGTGCTGATGAACGCCGTGCCTGCGCGCGTGGCGGGTGTCGCGCGCGTCGCGATGGTGACGCCCGCCAGCGGCGGCAAGCTCAATCCGCTGGTGCTGGCAGCGGCCAGGCGGGCAGGCGTGACAGAGATATACAAAGTGGGCGGCGCGCAGGCGGTGGCGGCGCTCGCCTATGGCACGCCGAGCATTGCGGCGGTGGACAAGATCGTCGGCCCCGGCAACGCCTATGTCGCCGCCGCCAAGCGCGAAGTGTTCGGCACGGTGGGCATCGATTCCGTGGCCGGGCCATCGGAAATCTTGGTGATAGCGGATAACAAGAACAACCCCGACTGGATCGCCGCCGATCTGCTCAGCCAGGCCGAGCACGATACGTCTTCGCAGAGCATCCTCATCACCGACGATGCGGATTTCGCCGCGAAGGTAGAGATTGCGGTCGAGCGTGCGCTGGCGCTTCTGCCGCGCAAGGAAATCGCAGGCGCAAGCTGGAAGAACAATGGCGGCGTGATCGTCGTCGCAAAGCTGGCAGATGCCGCGCCACTGGTGGACCGCATCGCGCCGGAGCATCTGGAGATCGCGACCGAAAATCCGGGAGAGCTGCTGAAGCTTGTGAAACACGCTGGCGCCATCTTCCTCGGCCGCAATACGCCCGAAGCGATGGGCGATTACATCGCGGGCCCAAACCATGTGCTGCCCACGGCGCGCACGGCGCGATTCTCGTCCGGCCTGTCGGTGCTGGACTTCATGAAGCGCACCACGCTTCTGTCCTGCGACGCCAAGACGATCAACGCCATCGGCCCCGCCGCCATCGCGCTGGCGGAAGCCGAAGGTCTGGACGCCCATGCGCGTTCCATCGCAGCGAGGCTGAACCGGCCATGAGCGATTTTCGCATTTGCGCCATCGAGCTTGACGAGCTCACGGTCGTGCGCCGCACGCGCGAGATCGAGCAGGAGCGCGAGATCGCCATCTACGATCTGCTCGAAGCCAACACCTTCAAGCCGCTGGAATCGAAAGGCGGCCCCTACAAGGTGGTGCTGTCGGTGGAAGACAATCGCCTCGTCTTCGAGGTGCGCCGGGAAAACGACAGCGAGGATTGCCGGGTGCAGCTTTCGCTGTCGCCGCTGCGCAAGATCATCAAGGACTACTTCCTGATCTGCGAAAGCTACTTCAAGGCGATCCGCTACGCGCCGCCGTCACAGATCGAAACGCTGGATATGAGCCGCCGCGGCGTCCACAACGAAGGCTCGGAGATTCTCAAGGAGAATCTCGACGGCAAGATCGAGGTCGATTTCGACACCGCCCGGCGCCTCTTCACGCTTGTCTGTGTGCTGCACCTGAAGGGCTGAAGCGATGCGGGGCCCCAATGGCGAGGAGCTGCCGCAGGCCGTTCTCTTCGCCTGCACGCAGAACGCGGTGCGCAGCCCGATGGCGGCGGCGATCATGCGCTATCTCTACGGCAAGTTCTGCTACATCGACTCCGTCGGTGTTCGCGGGGGCGAAAAGGATGAGATGATCGTGGAGGTGCTGGACGAGATCGGCATCGAACTGGGCAAGCACCGCCCCAAGAGCTTCGATGCGCTGGAGGACCAATCCTTCGACCTCGTCATCACCCTGTCGCCGGAAGCCCATCACAAGGCCATGGAACTCACCCGCACCATGGCGGTGGATGTGGAGTATTGGCCCATGCACGACCCCACGGTGGTGGAAGGCTCCCGCGAGCAGCGGCTGGACGCCTACCGGGCGGTCCGCGACGAGCTGATGCGCCGAATTCGTACCCGTTTCGCCGTGGACCGGGCGTCAGATGCCTGAAAATCCGCCATTTCCCTTGATTTTGGGCGGCTTCGGTGTCATTTCCCCACCCGGTTAACCGCCAGAGGACGAATGGCAAAAGAAGAACTGCTTGAGTTTGAAGGAACCGTCAGCGAATTGCTGCCGAACGCGACCTTCCGCGTGGCGCTGCAGAACGGTCACGAGATCATCGCCCACACCGCGGGCAAGATGCGCAAGAACCGCATCCGCGTGCTGACCGGCGACAAGGTCATGGTGGAAATGACGCCGTATGACCTTACCAAGGGACGCATCACCTATCGCTTCAAATAGGCCCGCGCGGCTTGCGCTGGTGCTGGCGAGCGAAAGCCCCCGCAGGCTCTCGCTGCTGGCACAGATCGGCATCGCGCCCGATGCCGTGCAGCCCGCCTCCATCGACGAGACTCCCCTGAAGGCCGAGCAGCCGCGCGCCCATGCGCTGCGGCTGGCGAAAGAGAAGGCGCGGGTGGCCGGTGAATCATGGCGCGGCGCACGGGCGCTCATTCTCGCCGCCGATACGGTTGTGGCCTGCGGCCGGCGCATTCTGCTGAAGGCGGAGAGCGACAAGGATGTGAGTGATTGTTTGTCACTTCTCTCCGGCCGCCGCCATCAGGTGATGACTGCCGTTGCGGTAAGAAAACCGGACGGCGCGATCAAGACGGCGCTGTCGCTCACGCGCGTCGCATTCAAATCGCTGTCGGCGCAGGAAATCCGCGCTTATGTGCAGTGCGGCGAAGGCTTGGGCAAAGCGGGCGGCTACGCAATCCAGGGCCGCGCGGAAGCATTCGTGCGGCAGATCAACGGTTCCTATTCCAATGTTGTCGGCCTGCCTTTGCAGGTGACGGCGGGGCTACTTAGTGGCTTGGGTTTCACGGTTCTGTGATACGCTTCGTCCGCTGATATTCGATTGCTGCGTATGAACAAGGAAGTCCTGATCAATTGCGGGGCGGGGGAAATTCGTGTCGCTATCGTGGAAGAGGGAAGGCTCCAGGAGCTTTTCCTTGAGCGCACGATCGGCCTCGACGACAGCGCGCTGAAGAAAAAAGGCGGGCGCAGCGGCCACAGCCTCATCGGCAACATCATCCTCGGTCGCGTGCAGCGCGTGTTGCCCGGCATGCAGGCCGCGTTCGTGGATGTCGGGTTGGATCGCTCCGGATTTCTCGGCGCGCGGGAAGCGCGCTGCCTCGCCGATCTTCCCGGCTTCAACGATGAGGAGCGCACGCCCAAGATCACCGATTGCGTGCGCGAAGGCGAAGAGATCGTCGTGCAGGTGGTGAAGGACCCCATCGGCGAGAAGGGCGCGCGCCTGTCGGCGAACGTCACCATCGCCGGCCGGTTGCTGGTGCTGGTGCCGAACCAGCCGGGCATCGCGCTGTCGCGGCGCATCGAAGACGAAAGCGAGCGCACGCGCCTGATCGCGATGGGCGAGCAGATGCTTGCCGAAGACAAGGGCGCGCTTGTTCCCGGCGCCGGTTACATCGTGCGCAGCGCTGGCATCGGCGCGACGGTGCAGGATTTCCGCGAGGATGCCGAGCGTCTTGCCGAGGCCTGGCGCCCGGTGATGGCGAAGCGCCAGAGCGCGCCCGTTCCCTCCACGCTGTTCCACGATCTCGATCCCATTGAGCGCACCATGCGCGACGAGGTGGATGCCGAAACGTCGCGCGTGCTGATCGACGATGTGCAGGCTTATGACGCCGCCATCGCCTATTGCCGCCGCGCCATGCCGGAAGCCGTGGACAAGATCGAATTGTTCAACGGCCCCGACATGCTATTCGACCTGTACGATCTCGAAGACGAGATCGAGCGCCTGGTGTCGCCGCGCGTGCCGCTGCCGGGCGGCGGCTGGATCACCATCGAAGGCACCGAGGCGCTCACGGCCATCGACGTGAACTCCGGCAGCTTCACCGCGGCCACCGGCCTAGAAGAAACAAGCCTCAACGTGAACCGCGAAGCCGCCGACGAGATCGGTCGGCAGCTTCGCCTGCGCGGCATCGGCGGGCTGATCGTGATCGACTTCATTCATCTCAACGATCCCGCCAATATCGAAACCGTGCTGGACACATTGCACACCAGCCTGTCGCGCGACCGCACGCCGACGCAAATCTCGCCGATGTCGGAATTCGGGCTGGTGGAGATCACGCGCAAGCGCATCCGTGATCCACTGGTGAAGCTGATGACGGAGTGCTGCCGCCCCTGCGAAGGCCATGGCCGCAAGCGCACGCGCGATACGGTGGCGCTGGAAGTCATTCGCCGCATCGAGCGTCAGGCCGCCGCCGCGCCGGGCAAGCAGGTCGTCGTCCGCGCCGCGCCGGAGATCGTGGACTGGCTGGAGCGGCACGGCGAAGAAGTGCGCACCGCGCTGGCACGCCGCGGCGCGCCGCGCGTTGTGTTCGAGGCGCGGGACGAATTCGCGCGTGAAGGTTTCGATGTCGGAACGGCAGCCTAACGATAAAGAGCGCAAATGCGCCATCTGTGGAAAGCCGCAGGACCCGGGATTCCGCCCGTTCTGCTCCAAGCGCTGTGCCGATATCGACCTCGGCCGCTGGCTGAAGGAAGGTTACGCGATTCCGGGTGGCGAGCCGCCGCCGGAAGAGAGTACAAACGACAACGAAGACATCTAATCGTCGAGGGCCGCGATCCGCGCGCGGCGCCGTGGCACCAGAATCGCTATGGCGAGCGCGGCCAGGAAAGGCGACAGCGCGATGGCAGTGCCGTCTTCTTCCTCTTCAAACTTCCACACGGCAGCGAGGGCGGTAATGCCCAGAATGGCCCAGACGATTTTGCGCATGATTATCTCCCGGCACGCCAGACGAACGCGGAGCCGAAGGGGAAAGTTCCCTCATCGGATGCACGGCGGGGCTTCTGCTCTTCGCAAGATGAATTTCTCCCCAGGACGGCGGCTTCTATAGATAGAAGTTCAAGCAGGAGTGTTGCATCGGCGCCCCACCAGTTTTGGGGATGTGCTGTTGCCCGTGAGGAAAGCATATTGGCGAACAAGAGGTTGGGGAGATTCCCAACAATTCGCTTTGGATATCTGGACGACGGTCGCGGCGGCCAAATATTGTTGATGGTGGGCGGCGTATAAATGACCCGAGAGACGCGAAGGCGTCTATTGCGGTTTGTAGTTTTGGGGGCTCGGCCGCTTGATTTCATGCTGACAAGGCCGCGCTATTTGGAGCGATCCTGTTTGTAGCAGATCATGGTTCTCCATGATCTGTAGTGCTGCGTAGATCCGAGTTGGTGGGGTGGAGGATCTGTGACGCAATCGACGAGATTTGCGAACGCGCCGGAGTGCGATTCTCCCGACGACTGCGACGGCAGTTGCGGGGCGGGCAGCCATGGCGTGATTCAGTTGACGGTGGGTCGGCGTGCGGCTGCCACGCGCCCGAACATGCGCGACCAACCCAAGGAAACCCCGGCGGAGCCAAACGAAGGATTGGGCGATATCCGCCGGATTCTCATTCTTCTGTTCGCCGTGATTGTTATTTTCGCCCTGGCACTTTTTGCATGGCTCTATACGCAAGACGACAGCGGGGCCGGTCCTGCGGCGGATGTCCCCTCGTCCGAGGCGAAGTTTCAGCCGCAGGGCATGCAACCTTCCGCGCAGGAACCGCTGCCGCGCGCCGTGCGGGAATGGCGCGCCGCCGCGTGGCCGCGAAACGATCTTTTCGCGCAATTGAAGCTGGGCGACCTCTACGCGCATGACGCCAGCTTCGGAGATCCAGTCGAGTCCGTGGTGTGGGATTTTCTGGCGCTCCGGAACAGCGCTTTCGGCTCCGCGAGCGACGACCAGATCGTGGCGACCGAGAACTATCTGCTGGACAAGGCGGCGCTCGACTATCAGAGCACATTCGCGGCGCTGACGCCCGAGCAGCGGGAAGATGCGCGCCAACGTCTTGTCTACATTCTGGCAAGGCGCGGTGCGGAAGGCTTCATCACATTGGGTCGTCTTTACCGCACGCCGACCGGGCCCGCGCCTTCGGACTGCCCGTTGCCGCCTGCCGAAGACTGGTTCACGCGTGTTCATGACTCTGTCGCCCCGCCGCCCCCGGCCGAGAAACATGTCTGCCATCACTCTTACGATTCCGTGCAGTCCTTGATCGATCCGGACGACGGCATGGCGCTGATGTATTTCGACATCGCGCAGAGATTGGGGCACCCGCTGGCCGATGTTTACGTTAACGCGCAGACGAATGCGGTCATGAATTTGCCGAACGGCCCGCAGATTGCCGAATCCGCGCGGTCCCGCG
>JAFECN010000101.1 GCA_018242145.1 Pseudomonadota bacterium | reverse complement strand
TCCATCCGCACCTATCGCGTGGCGCAGATGCTGGACGTGGCGGTGACGGAGGAGGTTTTCGCGCGGCCCAAAAAGTTCGATCTCGCGGAGCATTGGGAACAGTCCTCCAGCGCCTATGAGGCCGGGGTCTATCGCGCGGAGGCGCAGGTGCGGATTTCGCCCGCGGGGCTGGAGCGGCTGGAGGGGCTGGGACCCCATGTCGCCGCCGCGGCCGCCGACTCCGCGGGCAAGCCGGATCGCGCGGGCTGGGTGCGCTGCCGCCTGCCGCTGGAGAATTTCGATCTCGGCGTGCGCGACATGCTGCGGCTGGGCGACGCCGTGGAGGTGCTGGGCCCGCCCGCCTTCCGCGCGCAGGTTGCAAGAACGCTCAAGACGTTGACGGCGCGGTATCGGGATTGAATCCGAATCCTCCCTCTCCCCTTCAGGGGGAGAGGGTCGGGGTGAGGGGGTGGTGCAGCAGGCAAATTGTCAAAAGCGGTATTGGTGGGAGAGACCTGCCCCCTCACCCTGCCCTCTCCCCCAGTGGGGGAGAGGAAGATTTTTGAGCTTCCCCAATCATCTTCCTCAGGGGAAGTCTTGGCCCCTCTCGCAGCCGTGCTAGCTTGGCCGCGAGGAATGCCCGAATTGTCGTCAACAACAGAAACAACGCCGACGCCTTTCTTCCATGCGCCGCGACGGGACACCCCGCTCGCGCTGCGCATTGCGATCACCTGCGTTATGGTCGGCATGTTCATGCAGATGCTGGACTCGACCATCGCGAACGTGGCGCTGCCTTATATGCAGGGCTCGTTGCAGGCGAGCCACGACCAGATCACCTGGGTGCTGACCTCCTACATCATCGCGTCCGCGATCATGACCGGCCCCATCGGCTGGCTGGCGTCGCGGTTCGGGCGGCGCGAAATTTTCCTCGTCTCGCTGATCGGTTTCACTGCGACGTCGGCGATGTGCGGGCTGGCGCAGAATCTGGACCAGATCGTGATCTTCCGGCTGGCGCAGGGCGCGTTCGGCGCGGCGCTGTCGCCGCTGTCGCAGGCGATCATCCTCGACCGCTATCCCATCGAGCAGCGCGGCAAGATCATGGCGGTGTGGAGCGCGGTCATCATGCTAGGGCCCATTCTCGGGCCGACGCTGGGCGGCTTCCTCACCGACAATTATTCGTGGCGCTGGGTGTTCTATGTGAACGTGCCCATCGGCATCCTGTGTGCGCTGGGCGTGTTCTTCTTCCTGTTCGAGGACAAGCTGAAAGCGCCCCCGGAATTCGACTGGTATGGCTTTGCGTTTCTTTCCATTGCGCTGGGCGCGCTGCAACTCATGCTCGACCGCGGCACGGACAAGGGCTGGTTCGACTCCACCGAGATATTGGCGGAAACGGTGATCGCGGGCCTGTCGTTCTATCTGTTCCTTGTGCACCAATGGACGACGAAACATCCGTTCCTCAATCCCGATCTGCTGAAGGACCGGCAATATGTGTCCGGCCTGCTGCTGACCTTCTTCGTGGGCCTGCTGCTGCTGGCGACGAGCGCGTTGCTACCGCCCTATCTGCAAAATCTCGGCGGCTATTCGGTGCTGGATACCGGCCTGCTGCTGGCGCCGCGCGGAGTGGGCACCATGATCTCGATGGTCATCATCGGGCGGCTCGTGATGCGCAGCGATCCGCGCTACTACATGGGCATCGGCTCGCTGGTGCTGCTGTGGACGATGTGGGAGATGGCCGGATGGACGCCGGCGGTGAGTTTCTGGACGCTGGCCAGCATCACCTTCATCCAGGGCGTGGCGATGGGCTTCATCTTCGTGCCGATGAACATGTACACCTACTCCACCTTGGCGCAGAGCTATCGCACCGAAGGGTCGAGCATCCTGAATCTGGTGCGCAATGTCGGCTCGGCCATCGGCGTGTCGCTGACGACCACGGTGCTGACCAACCAGACGCAGGTGAACTACAACCAGCTTGGCGAGAATGCGACGCCGTTCAATCGCGCGCTGTCGCAGAACGCGCCGAGCCTGATGCTGGGGCCGCAGCTTCCCTTCGGCGCGCAGAACCTGCACGGCATCATCCTGGAGCAATCCACGATCATCGCCTACACCGACACGTTCCTGTTCATGTTCTATGCGAGCTTGCCGGTGCTGCTGGTCATCCTCACCCTGCGCAAGGTGAACCTGCTGACCGCGGGACAACCCGGCCAGCAGCAGCACATGGAAGCGATGGAGTGATGAACCACCCTCCCCTTGAGGGTGAAGACCGCGACAGCGGGGGACCTCGGAGAGCGCAGCGATCCGGGCCCGCGCGGCCGCCATTCAAATGCCGTTCACAGCCGGGACGCCACGAGATGCCTAGTCTCGCGCGAATCTTCGCGGGGGACACGCGCCATGAACAAACCTGCTCGCCTTTCGGTGCTGGCCGCTTGCGCCATCGCCGCCGCGGCGCTCGCCACGCCAGCCAGCGCGAACAGCCCGCCGCCGCTCGGCACCTATCGTTGTGCCTCCTACCGCACCTTCATCGGCGTCGTGATCAGCTCCATCGGCACGCTGAAACTGGTCACGGCGTCACGCTATGAGCTCGATGTCGGCAATGCGGCGACCCGTTCCAGCGTCCCCGCCTATGGCACCTACAAAGTTTCCTTGACGCATGGCGGCAAGCATCCCGACCAGACCAAGCTCGACTTCACCGGCCCCGTGCTGGGCGGCCATTGGGGTTATCTCAACATGAAGAACGGAAAGGTCTATGCCGTCGTCTTTCCCGACGACGAAGCGGAGAAGCCGTTCGATCAGGGCGCGACCTTCTGCTATTACCAGAGGTAGCGGGCGTGATCCTCCCCCGTTTACGGGGGAGGAAAAGAGCGGCGCTATTTCAGCGTATATTTGAAATCATACGCGCTGCCCTTGGCGTCGCGGGCGTGCAGGACCATCTCGCCTTTCGCGCCGGCATATTTGCCGGTGCCGCCGGTGACGGCGAGCGTGGTGTCGCCCGCATCGTGGAATGGGCCGTCCGTGGCGATCTGGCCGTCCTTCAAGCTCAGCGTCCAATGGCATTCATAAGCCTTGCCGACGACGGTGCGGATGCAGAAGCCGTTGTCGGTGCCGACCTGCTTCTTGTTCGCGGCGTCGAACACCGGATTGGCGAAGGTGAGGATGTCGCCCGCATTGTCCTTCGCCTTGCCGACCGCGGCGGTGGCATCGGTGTCGGCGTGTTCG
>JAFECN010000100.1 GCA_018242145.1 Pseudomonadota bacterium | reverse complement strand
GTTTCGGCGGTGTATTGGTGGCGCGCGAAGACCGAGGAGGCGCATCTGGCGAGGGAGGATGCGAAGTATCGGGAGTATCAGGCCTGGATGGCCGGAGCAATCGCTTGCCGATTGCGACCCCAAAGGACTCCGTAAGTTCAACGTCGCCGCGACCAGCGGCGACACTTTGTGGAGCCAGCCAGAGGCGAAACGTAACCGTCCGGCGTGACCCGCTTGCCGGGGCTGGGTTGTGTGCTCAGGACGTCCGTAAGGGCGCGCATAGGGACGCGCATAAGGACAGCTACGATGCAGGTTACCGTGTTGACGGGTGCTGGTCGCCGCCGAGATTGGTCGGATGAAGATCGTCTCGAGATTTTGCGGGAGGCGTTTTCGCCCGGTGCCATGGTCTCGCATGTTGCGCGGCGTTTCGATATTTCCCGCAGTCTGATTTATCAGTGGCGCAGGGCAGCGTTGCGGCGGGCCCAGGAGACGTTCTTTCCGGCGGTGATCGAAGATCCCATCGAGCCGATTGCGAGCGGCGCGGCGCCGGTCGAGTCCGAAGCGGCGATCGTGCTGGAACTGGTTGATGGTCGGCGGCTGCGTATTTCGGCATCGGCGCCGCCGGCGCTGGCGGTGGCCGCACTGAGGGCGATGCGATGATCCCGTCGGGCGCACGAGTGTGGATCGCGATGGGCCACACCGATATGCGGCGCGGGATGCAGAGCCTGGCCGCCCAGGTCCAGCACCACTTCACCAAGGACCCGTTCGCCGGCGATCTCTGGGTCTTCCGGGGGCGGAGCGGTTCGCTGGTGAAGATCATTTGGCATGATGGGATCGGCATGTCGCTTTACGCCAAGCGGCTCGAGAAGGGGCGCTTCATCTGGCCCTCGGCGAAGGACGGGGTGGTGTCTCTGACGCGTTCGCAACTCGCCTGCCTGCTCGACGGGATCGACTGGCGTAACCCGCAGTATTCCTGGCGACCACAGAGCGCCGGCTGACTGCCGGATTTCATTGCAGACCGGTGCATTTCTGGCTTGCCTTGGGGGTTTGGCGATGATTCACTCCCCTCATGGAAGCCGCTGTTTCGCCCATTCCGAACGACGTCGATGCGCTCAAGGCGCTGCTGGCGACGACGACCCGGCGGGCCAATGAAGCGGAAGCCGCACTGGCCAACGCCCGTGCTCGTGAGAGCGCCGCCGAAGCGATGATCGCGCATCTCAAGCTGCAGAACGCCAAGCTGCGCCGCGAGCAGTATGGGCCCAGCGCTGAACGCACCGAGCGGCTGCTCGCGCAGATGGAACTCGCGCTCGAAGACCTTGAAGCCGACGCTGCTGCAGACGAGCTCGCCGCTGAAGCGGCCGCGGCCAAGACAACCACCGTCGTCGCATTTGAACGCAAGAAGCCGGTAAGGAAGCCGTTTCCCGAGCACCTGCCGCGCGAGCGCGTGGTCGTTTCCGCACCGTGCTCGTGCCCGGCTTGTGGCGGCAACCGCCTCTCGAAGCTTGGCGAGGACGTGACCGAGACGCTGGAAGTGATCCCGCGCTCGTGGAAGGTCATTCAGACGGTGCGCGAGAAGTTCGCCTGCCGCGACTGCGAGAAGATCACCCAGCCCCCGGCACCGTTCCACGTCACCCCGCGCGGATGGGCCGGCCCAAGCTTCCTCGCCATGCTGCTGTTCGACAAGTACGGCCAGCATCAGCCACTCCACCGTCAGGCCGAGCGCTTTGCCAGCGAAGGCGTGCCGCTCAGCGTGTCGACGCTCGCCGATCAGATCGGCGCGACCTGCCAGGCACTCATGCCGGTGTTCCACCTGATCGAGGCTCACACGCTGGCTGCCGAGCGTTTGCACGGCGACGACACCACCGTGCCGATCATGGCCAAGGGCAAGACCGTGACCGGCCGATTGTGGGATTACGTGCGTGACGATCGGCCCTTCGGCGGCGACGATCCGCCCTCGGTCGTGTTCTACTATTCGCGCGACCGGCGTGGTGATCATCCCAAGCGCCACCTGGCGGACTGGGCAGGGATTCTGCAGGCCGATGCCTATGCCGGTTACAATGAGCTCTTTGCGCCGGACCGGCAGCCCGGGCCGATCCTTGAAGCTGGGTGCTTCGCCCACGCGCGCAGGAAGTTTTTCGAACTCGCCGATGTCGAGGGTGCCGCACGCAAGAAGAGCCGCGGGGAGAAGGCCGGCACCATCTACCCGATCGCGCTCGAGGCTGTGCAGAAGCTCGACGCCCTGTTCGCTATCGAACGCGATATCAATGGCAAGTGCCCGGCCGAGCGTCTTGCCGTCCGCCAGGAACTCAGCGCGCCGCTGATGACCGATCTCCACGATTGGCTGAACGCGCAGCTGGGAAAGATCTCGCGCAACCACGACTTGGCCAAAGCCATCAACTACATGCTGCGTCGCTGGAATGCGTTCACCCGCTTCCTCGGCGACGGCAAGGTCTGCCTCTCCAACAACGCCGCCGAACGGTCGCTGCGCTGTGTGCCACTCGGTCGCAAATCGTGGCTGTTCTGCGGTTCCGACCGCGGTGGCCAGCGCGCGGCCGTCGCCTATTCGTTGATTCAGACCTGCCGCCTCAATGACGTCGACCCACAAGCATGGATGGCCGATGTCCTCGCCCGAATCGCCGACCATCAAGTTAGCCGTCTCGAAGAACTCCTGCCGTGGAACTGGAGGGCGGCCAAGCTCGCGCTCGTCGCTTAACCCGAACTACGCTGCGGCCTTCGGCGTATGCTTACGGCGAAACGGCATGCGGCGGGGGTGTTGACAGGTGTTGACACAGTTCAGGGAGCCAATTGCGGCGGGGGTTTTGGGGCTTGGCGCGGTGGCGCGCGGGATGGTTGCAGCGGTGGAGATGGTGCGCGGCATGGCGCGGGGTTTTACCAGTGGGGCGGTGTGTAGGACAGACGTGGCTGTGCGCTCGAATTCAGGTGATTTCGCGCTTGGTACGGAAATCCTTGTATTCCCTAGGGCATCTATGTGTCGTCCGGGTGACCCTGGCTGTTAGTGACGTCCACGATCCAGCGTGCGTCTGCATCGCTGTCGCCGTACC